>JBGSMI010000005.1:0-18064 GCA_041740215.1 Ferruginibacter sp. | reverse complement strand
ACCCTTTGAAACTGCATCCATAAATTTTATTATCTGTGGATTTTAAATAAATACGTTACTTATAGCAAGGGAATTATTGCTTTTAACCCGGGTTTATTAAACAGCAACTGTAGCCAGAGTTATCATTTAATAAATAGTTTTTTTAAACCGAGGGCTTTTGTTACCGCCACACCCGATAACTATGATGCTATTTTTGATGGGAGGCAACTGTTTGCACATATAGCTGTTATATCGGGCGAAGTAGTGGGCAATATATCTTTTAATAGAGAATACGTCTCTATAATTATTACTCTGCTTTGAGTTTGCTAATCCATTTTAACATTAGTGAAACTCAAACACAACGCATTAAATTAGCTGGGTTGCAATGCTAATCCCACCCAAAAAATTTATCAAGATCTTTTCTTTCCCATTGGAAATTGTCCATGGTATAGCACATGATACCCTTTCCATAATATTAAACGCTTGCGCCAGATGTTTAGGTTGGTATTGCCAAGGTCAAATGTTTTTAGGGCGTATACTTTGTTTTTTTATTTTCGAAAGAAACTTTTTATAATAACGTAAATCTGATGGAAAGTACCGACAGTGTTTTTAAATTTTATGCAAAAATAGCTAGCGGTTGGAACACCTTCAGATGCAGTCTCCAAAAGAAATAAAAACAGTCAACTGTTGCATTCAATGTTGAGCATTAAATTTTAGTTTACTGAAAAATAATATTGACCAGATTGCCAACACAATTTCTCATTTTTGGTATGAAATAGTGATTCAATCAATCGGATCGTAAAAGTGAGAATTTTCACGATTCACAACACATAACCCAAAATTCATAAATATGGTCATTGTTCTCAACTGATCTGTTTAACAATATCCCCAGAAAAGGCAGTTTAAATAGAACTATCGTTAAATAATCAACTTTTTTTAGAAAGATCGCAGTGTCAAATGTTTTATCTGCGTATTCTCCACATTCAATAACCCTATATTTGCACTCTTTTTTTAACCAATCATTATTAGTGAGCAAAAGACCTATTATATCTGTTCTGATGGCAGTTTTCAATACCGATTTTTATTTGGTAAAGCGTGCGATTGATTCTGTGCTTTGTCAGTATTTTACAAATTTTGAATTGGTGATCATTGATGATGGTAGCAACAACGATACCCAAAATCTATTACTGAATTATGCCAAAAAAAATGAAGATAAAATCATTTACCTACGGCACAACAACTGCGGACAGTCAAATTCGATCAACCGGGGTATTCTAAACAGCAACGGAACCTATATTGCCATATTGGATGCCGACGACGAATACCAACCCAATTACCTTACCAATTGTTTGGAACAGATGAAAGCGGCCGATTTGATTGCTTCCACTACCGTTACAATTGTTGATAAAGAAGAGGATTATTACGTGCCGGATAAGTATGATAACAGCCAGGTAATTCATGTAGATGATTGTGTGTTGTTTGCTACGCTATTTGGGAAAAAAGAGGTTTTTACCCGCCTGCCCTTTCAGGATATTTATGCCGCTGACGCTCATTTTTTTGAACAGGCATCCATGTACTTCCGGGTAAAAAAAGTGAATCTTCGAAACTATATTTACTACCGAAATATACCCAACAGCATCTGCGCAACACTAAAGCAAAAAAGCAGTACGGCACTTGTTTAAACATCCTGTGATACAGCCCTTTGCAACCAACCAGTCCATCATCATGGCTTGCCACCTTTCAGGAATTTATGACGTAAACAGAAGTACTACGCTTACGAATGATGATTACAATCTTGTGAAAGATTGGGCCGATTCGGTGACAGCACTCAATATGACCGGCATTATTTTTCACAACAATTTTTCGGCGGCTACCTGTCGCCAATACGAAAGCGAGTCTATAAAGTTTATTGAGGTTGAATATGATGCAGCATACAATCCAAATGTGTACCGGTATTTTATATACCGACATTTTCTTCAATTGTATGCGCCTAAATTGAGTAATGTTTTTATTACCGATGTATCAGATGTAGTGGTACTGAATAATCCGTTTGTTCAGCCTACGTTTATGGATAATCAAAGGGCGGTTTTTTGCGGAGATGAACCTAAACGCCTTGACAATGATTGGATGAAAGACCATAGCACGCATTTGCGAAATGGTATCCCTGATTATGCGGCCTATGAAGAAACGTTTAAAGCAGCGCCTTTACTCAATTGTGGCGTAATTGGTGGCAGCGCTTTGGTAATGCGGGAATTTGTTGAACAACTTTGCGATATTCACGAGCAATACAACTGCGATAACCAAACAGCCTATACAGGAGATATGGGGGCGTTTAATTTTCTAGCCCGTACCCGATATAATGACCGGTTGATACATGGTAAGCCGGTGAATACCGTTTTTAAAGCCTATCAACTGGAAAAAACGGATTGCTGGTTTCGGCATAAATAAATTAAATTTTGTAGTGTATCCATTCTTGATATTTTTATGCAGCCACTCTTTGTAAAATTATTTTGCATGGGATAAAAGAGGTAACTTTTACCAGATGTTTTTTATGAAGTGGTATCGGAAAATAATCGCCCGCTGCAAGCTGGTACACCGTATCACCTACAGTAATATCGCAGGTTCCTTCTACAATCAAAAACTTTTCAATTTCATGATCGTGCACTTCCTGCGGTGCAAAATCTTTGATCCAGACAATTGCTGTAGTCGCCTCCGCAGTGTAGCCGATAACTTTAGCATGTATGTTTTCTGTATTTGGAGCAATCATATCAGCCCGGTTTAGCCAGAGAGCGTAATCTTCAATGGTAGAATTTTCATTTAGCGCTGGTGGCACCGTAACTGGTTCACCGCTTTTTAACCTCTCGGTGTAATCGATTGTTGCCAGCAAAAATGGTTTCAAGATGGGGTCTGGCCCGATGCCATGCTGCATTGCGTAAGCTTCCATTGCTTCGCTAATGGTGTCTATTTCTTCCCGTATGGAAGGGTCTTCAGCTGCCCGCTGTTCTACTTCCATCGTTTCTTCGGGACTGGTTAAACCTAAAACATACTGCTCCAGCACCCCCGATTCGATATATTCTTTTCCTGTTGTCATATTCTTTAAATGCATTCTATTGTTACCACTGGTGTAACTTCATTTGTAATCAGTTTTTCCGTTTACCCGATGGAGGAAGCTGCAGGATAGGCTGGCTTTTATATCAGATATTGTCAAATATACCATTTTACCCATACTCCTAAAGGAATGTTCACCATCCCTTGCATCAATGCTGTCATATACGGAATTCATGCATCAGAAGGATTTAAGTATCAGGATGTGTTTTCCAGATCAATTTTTAGAAAAATTTATTGGTCTAACTGTAATTTACTTTTCAACACTATTGTGCATTCAAATCAAGTCCCCTTTGCCAGCAAGCGAAAGGGACTAATTTCGTTTTATTATTTCGGTTTATTTTTAATAAACGCTCGATTAATTGCATGAATTATTTTCCCGGCATAGACGGCCTTACTTCTATTTTACTCGGCAAAGTGCGTGGGTTCATTTTTAAAAGATCTGCAACCAATTCTCCAATATCTTCGGGTTGTATCTTCCATGCATCCGCATCGCCTGGAACATGCTGATTGAAATGAGTGGCTACAGAACCCGGCATTATAGTAGAAACCTTAATGCCATATTTGCGCAAATCAAGCATGATGGCTTGTGTGAAACCTACCAAACCAAATTTACTAGCATTGTAGGCAGAGGCGGTTTCAAAAAAGTTGGTACCGGCAAGACTCGAAATGGTAATGATGTAGCCTTGCGATTGCTTTAAGGCATTTAAACTTGCTTTTACACTGTTAAAAACGCCGGTGAGATTGGTGTCGATGGTTTCATGCCATTGTTCAGCCGTAATACTTTCAATATTAGCAAAATGACCAACGCCTGCATTGGCAACCAGTACATCCAACTGACCAAAATGAGCAATGGTAGCCTTGATGGCGTTTTCTTCAGAAACCATTGAACTAACTCCTGATTCAATGGCCAGTACTTTTGACGGATCGGTACTTAAGGATGCCGCTGCCTCCTGCGCCGCTGCAAGGGTTCTGCTGGTAATAGCCACCTTCATTCCGTTGGCCAATAAGGTTGCAGCAATGCCATAACCGATGCCTTTGCTGCCTCCCGTTATGTAAGCAACTTTATTCGTAAGATTGTTCATTTTTTATATTTTAATTGATAAGAATAACAAACAGTTTGTTTGCAGATTCAAGGTAACTTAATTATTTTTTCAATTAAAGGTAGCTTACCTTAAAAATTTAAGGTTAGCGTTGCTTCATTATGGTCAACAGCATATCGGCAATAAAATTACATCAATGAACAATCAGCACTTCAGAAAGAAAGCTGCTTGCTGTGGTTATATGATCGATTTTATCGACTAATAATTTATTCTAGTTTAGTTACCAAACTGACTCATTGCTTAAAATAGACTTTCCGGATTTTTGCATTTTCCACCAAATAGATTGCAACAGCATGAGCTGGCTTGTCGCCAACTGCCGATACTTCTTCCTGATCAATTACCATATTGCCCTGCACAATCCGGTTTACCAACCGGCAATGTAAACCCGGCACCTGTGTGATAAACTGATAGTTTTTGCGCATGTTTTCTTTCCCTTTCATGAGTAGCTTGCCGGGTAGTTCGTAAATTTCTACATCATCTGCATACGGTGTAAGAAAAGCTTCAAGGTCATGGGCATTGTAGGCATTTAGTTGTTGTTGCGCCAGTGATTCCGGAGAGGAGTTAATCAATGTTTCGGGTTTAAAAGGAATTCCTTTGTTGATCACCCAGTCAATCTTTCGCCAGTTGGCAAGGTCTTCCAGCGGATTCGCTAATAACACAAGCATATTGGCCTGCTTATTTTTACTGATACTGCCCCAGTCGTTTTCTTGCCCTAGTGCTTTTGCCCCATTGATGGTAGAGGCTTCCAGCAATTGCCAGGTATTCATGCCCGCTACCTGCATGGCTTTTAGCTCTTCAAAATAGGAGCCGGCATGCTGTGTGCCAATGTTACCGGCGTCTGTACCTGTGGCAATGGTAACACCCGCATCCACCAATCTTTTTAAGTTTACCTGCATGATGGAATCTGCCCGCTTTTCTTTTAATTGTTGCACGGCAGAGGACATGGCTTTGATGTACATACCTGCCAACACGGTATCTGGTTGCGGATAGTTTATTACTGAAGCAATGGTAGTGGGGTTAGCAATAGCCAATTCATCCGTTGTAAAATGATAATTGTCACCCAGTACTTTTGAATAATTTCCCATTACCACAAGGGTAGGAGAGAGCACTGTTTTGTTTTTCTTCAGTAGTTGTACAAATGCATCACTAATTATTTCATCATCCACACTATGTACCAAAAAATCAGCACCGGCTTCTATGGCAAGTTGTGCAGTAATGCGTTCGGTAGCATGCACTGCCACTCTTAATTTATTTTGGTGTGCTTCCTCAATGGCAGCTTTCACCAATGGTAAATTTTTTCTGGCTCCTTTTTCAATATCGGCATCTGTTACAATGTACCAAAGCTTGATAAAATCGGTATGCAGTGGTAATTGGTTTCGAACCGATTGGCGCACCCCATCCTCTGTCAACATTATTTCGAAAGGAGATTCATTGCCTGATTTTTTGTATGGCTCAGGAACATAGGTAGTCAGTAAAGGACCTGTCATCCGGATAACCGGTGAATAAGCTTTATTCGCAAACGAATCCCGTTGGGCTAAAAAAGCATAGGATGCTCCCACATCTATTACGGAGGTGATTCCGATGCTGGTATAGCGACGCAGGAGATCTTCCATATTGTTATGCAGCCAGGTAAGCTCCTGTTCATGAGACCGGTACTTGCGTAGGTCTACTACATCGGGCCGGGTGTAAATGCCACCACTTTGAAAAAAATGTACATGCGCATCAGTAAACCCCGGAACTAAAAATTTTCCGGTACCATCGATTTCTATTGTGCCAGCAGGCAACAGGGGAAATTTGCCTTTATCTGCAGAGATGATTTTGCCATCTATTGCCAACACATTATAACCAGATAAGACTTTCTTTTTTTCAACATCCATTACTGTGATGTTTTTGATGAAAACCTGTGCAGCAACTGGCTGTATGCATACAAGGATAATTGCTAACGAAAATAAGCGCATCTGGAGATTTTTTTAAATGAAATATAATGTAGCAGGTCTGTTTTAACAGGTTGTTGTTGACATTACTGACAAACTTTGTTTCAGTATATCGTTACTATAAATAAATATCAGCTTTCCTTTTAATTTTACCCTACAGCGTTCCAATGCAGCAGAATCAACGGCTTTTTATCAAAACTACTGCATTTTAAAACATCGATGCCTTGGTCCTATACGTTTTGAATAACCAATCCACGGACGGTAATAAGGAAGAGTTATGGCGATAAAAGGTTTTTTCAATTCCTCGCTCTTTCCAAAATCATCCCAGAATTCCGGCGCTGCATTGCTCAATCCGCACCGCTGCATTTCGGCTTCGGCCCTGTTGGCTGCCCGGAATATTCCGGCTAATTGGTAAGCGATGGGCCGCAAACATCTCTCAACTAAAATGCAAGGTCTATTACTTTGGAATGTTCAAGGCCTTCTTTTTTGATGGTGTTGATGGCGTTCATCTCTACTTTCTTTTGGGCATATAGGCAGGCAATAAGGAATAAAGCGATTAAAAAGGAGTAGCTGTTTTTTTTCATGCCTGGTTAATTTTGTGCCAGTAAGATAGGGAAATAAATTTATTGAGCCGCCGTTATTCGGCCACTTACTGTAGTGTACTGGTGACTGATAAAACGGTTGTATCATCATCTGCTAATCCAGGGGTGAGGCTCCCAAACTTAACGTGTTACTCCGGATTCTCAAATCAAATAACAGGTCGTTTCATTTAGCTGGCAAAATCAGGAGTTTTTTTGCTAAAATCAAAACTTGTTTAAGAGTTAAAAGCACATCGCCGCTACCACGCATTTTGTAACAATTTTTAAGCTCTTTTCTTCATAAGCCGTAAATTTTCTCATGCTTACTTAGTTGCTTATTTATATCTTTTGTAGAAAGGTTTCTATACCGTTGTAGATGGTCAATAAAACTAAATTAATGCTTTACAAAATCTGAAATCAGTTTCCAAACAATGGAATTTTTAAATAAGTGAATTTCCCTGAAAGGTTTGCCTGTATTGATTTTAGCGGCTTGGCACAAATGCTGCAACACTCATTTAAAATTAATCAACCTCTAAAATTAAAAATATGAAACAAGTTAACAAAATCATCATCGCCTTTTTATCTTTCGCATTTGTTTTTACTGCACAGGCAGCACCCGGAAAAACGTTTTTCTATAACAACGAAATCATTGCTTCTAATGATGTACAGTATTTCACAAAATCAGTGAAAGACGCGGCTTTTAAAACCGCTTGGGTAAAGAAGCAGGTTGTAATGAGTTGGCAAACAATTACTGAAGTAAATACCGTTTGCTTTGAGGTACAACGCAGTTTCAATGGCAAAGATTATGAAAGAGTTGAAAGCATTGCTGCTAGTTGTAATGCTAAAAATATTTGTGTTTATTCTTATGTAGATAATAAAAATGAAAACAGACGCGGTCAGTCCTACTATCGTTTAAGAGCAGTATTTGCAAATGGAGAGTCAACTTTTACTACCGGCGTGAAGGCAAAGAAGACAGGAGTTTTTGACATGAACCAAAGTTATGCAGCAGCAGCAGGCTTGGTTGCCTCAAAATAATGAGTTGTGCAAAGATGACCAGTATTGATGTATTTACAGCCGCAAGGGATTGGAAAAGTCAATATTAGTCTTGAAAGAAATACTGTCACCCGATTATAAAAGTACTACCCCAGACACCAGGACTAGCCTGGTGTTTTGTGCTTCTTAAATGTTGGGATAAAACTTCTTCACTTTACCAGGTCAGATATTTTACCCATAAAGAATTGCATCCTTTATGACGATAATTATTTTAGTGACGTATTCATAAGTGAGAACAGTTGACGTTCTCGATCTCCCTTTCTTGATATTTAATCTTATGTCGTTTACAATCTTTTATTGCCGGTTCTTCTAAGGTGTTTTTATGAAGATGATTTATTTGCCAGAAACGGTTTAACCAATAAAAAATCGTTCGATATTAAGTTGAGTAAAATCTTTTTACAAATCCTTGTTACATTGGCTGCCGCAATTTTTTAATTTTTCTGTTTAATACAATTAGGTATCCAACTTGAATAAGTCCTGCATTCATGGGTTATATTTATTTGTTTTTCGGTTTCGATCTTTTTTATGCTGTGGAGTATTGATATTACCGAAATAAAAGCAGTACGAATTGATGACTCTGATACGCTAAATCGGTATAGAAAAATAATTGAAGTGTATATCCCGGCGATCAGATGTTTTTATCTATTTGAAGTATCTGTTTTTGCAGGCGCTGTTGCAATTGGCTGGATGGCACTTGAAGCAGGTCCAACATTCAGTGGTTCTCCCACGGCAATATCGCAACGGTGATTTGGTTGACCGTGAGCCGGGTTCATTCCAGGTGCTACTTTTTTTACAGGTGGCGTAGCAACCGCAGCCGATACTTCCGCCGATTTTACATTGGAGCTTGTAGTAGTATTCACTGTTGGCTTGCTGTTTAAAGAAGCGCCCACTGCAATGTCACAACGATGATTAGGCTGTCCGTGAGCAGGGTTGATACCCGGAGCCACATTTTGGGTAACGGGTTCGGCATTGGTTATCGGAACGATTTGGTTGGCAGAAGTTGAGGGCTGAATTTGTCCTTGAATTGGAGCGATAGGTTTACTACCCAGCGGAGCACCTACCGCAATTTCGCACTGGTGACCTGGTAAGCCATGCGCCGGGTTCAGTGTGCTACTGTTGTTGCCAGGCAAAGAGGAGCTGGTATTTTGCGTTGTATTCGCCGGCAGGCCTGTCAAGTTGCGGCTTCCGCCCGAACGCTGAAACATTGAGTTTAATAAAGAAGAATCAGTACCTGATTTTTTAAAACCAGCCGTGTCAATTATCATCTTGTCATATGTTTGAGCGCTTTCGTCTGTTTGGTCATTATCCGAGCAGGAAACAAACGAGGCAACGGCAATTAGCGGGAAAACATAATATTTAGTGAGCATATGATTAATATGTTTACGTAAATTACTATTATTTACCCGATAGACAACTGCTAAGGAGATAAGCAATATTAATTTTTTGTTTCAAGCGACTGTTTTTATTTGGGATTGTCCAAATGTTATGATGTTGAAATGGATGTAAAAATTAATGGACGAATGCTGAAGGGAACGCACCTGCTTTAATCTTCGGTCAAAAACTCCTGACCGTGTTGTGGTAACCGAAGCCGTTTGTGATGAACAAATACTTCCAAATACCGGACCTAAATGTTAAGTTTTATTTTTTCCATTTCTAATACGGTTGCAATGCTTAATTTTATGACAAAACTGAAGTCACATGCGTTTTATATTTTTATCATTGGTTTTGATGTTAACTGCGCCTGCAAAAGCGCAAACTGCTTTACCAGGTGGCTATATCAATCATTTACAACAACAGCAATCATTGGCTGGAAATACCCGATTTAAAGATAGTATTCCCGATAAAAAATGGTTTCTGAGTAAGTCCATGGGCATTTCCAGCAGCTTTGGTTTTTTTAATGGCGGCAATGCAACCGTATTAGCGGTTCCCTTAAGACTTCAATTGAACCGCAAACTCAATAACAATTTGTATGCTTTTGCCGGGGTATCTGTAGCACCGGCTTATATAAATTTTAACCGTTCTGTCCCTTCTACCAATACCAATAAATTTTCTTCAAACAACGGATTGTTCAAATCTAACCGGCTTGATATTTATTCAAGAGCTGAATTGGGATTGATGTTCGTGAATGATCAAAAAACATTTTCTATTTCCGGTAGCATTGGCATCGAAAGAAGCAGTTATCCCATGGTTCCGATGAATCAAACGGGTTTCACAAGACCGAATGTTTTTATTGCTCCGGGCAATTGATAAATGTTGAAATTCACCCAGCGGTCTACATAGAAACAGTGCATTGAGTTTGCGGAAGAAAGCAAATTTTGTCGGTTTTTGCTGATCATTATTATACGCTGAAAACAATTTTACCTTACAATAATTCACCCCAATTTCAAATTGGTTACAGGCCATAATTCATCTGCTTTCATCCATTCTTGTTTTACTGTGCATTGCTTTTCTGCGTCGGTTTACAAATTCCCCCCAAACTACCGTACCTCTTGTTTGCGCCAATAGCAAAAAAATTTGCTGCTATTTTAACGTAGCTCCATGAAAGCAAATGAGCCCTTGGATGCAGCAATTCTTTTGACATTTATCCGGCATTTGTCGGTGAGGTTTTTCATTTTTTGTAGGTTTTATTCTTCAATATAGAGACGATGAGTGCTGCCGCTCAAAGCATCACCAAAGCAAAGTACTTTTTTGATAAAGTGAAGTTTTTTCCTCAACAGTTTTGATAAATATTTTCACGATGTTTCTGCAAAGATTTTGTTCTCAAAAAAACTTCATTAGTCGCATTGTATCAGACTGAGCGACCCCAAAAAAATTGGATACTATACTTTTGCAGAATGATGCATTAAGAAGGTTGAAAAATATGATTCAGCGATGAACACTAGTGAAGAAAAAAGCGGTGCGGCTAATACACGTCGAACCTGTGTTAGTCAATTACTCCAAGGCATGGGTAGATTAAGTTCGCAAACTAAATTTTCCGGATGATAGGGTATCAATATACCGGAAATTGATTGTGTAAACGGCTATTTATTAATATCTTAACTACGCTATACAGGTTCCTTCGTTGAATTTTAGCCCGGATAGTTTCTACTCAGGGTAGAATGGATTTCATTGCTATAAAAAAATGCAGGTAAGTTTAAAAAAAACCTACCTGCATTCGTTGTTAAATCTGCTGTTAATTGAATCAATTATTTTTTGACAACGGAAGCTGTTTTTCCACACATGGTACATTTGCCATCTTTTACAGCCGCAATATCTCCAGCTACTACACAATTACTTTGTTTTACCACTTTCAGTTTCATTTGCTCCTTGAGTGATATGTTTGAATTGATTGGCTGGTTTGCGCAATAATCCGAATCATCAATCACCAGTTCATGAGAATGTTTATTGCTGGAAGCATTCATCACTTCAGCTTTCATTTGCTCTTTAGCTGATCTGTTGCTTGCAGTTACATTATTGGTGATTTTGCCCGGCGTAGTTTTCGTTTTTACCACCTCCATTTTCATTTGTTCTTTCTTTGACCTGTTGTTGTTGGTTTGTGCAAATGCACCAGCAGACATCAATGTAAATACTGCTACCAATATAATATTAAAATTTTTCATTTCATTAAGTTTTAATTGTTGTAAAATATATCTTGTAATGATGCACACTGCATACTCTGCCATTAATTGCCGCCATGGATAACATCAGGGCACTATTAAATTAACCAAATACAATGGCGTATATGAAGCGGTAGATTATTTAAGGCATAGACAATTTTATTCGGTTGGGCCTGACCTGTTATTTGCGCTACTATTTCTAAATGCTTGTTTAAAAATGATATCGGAGCAAAGCAAGTAAAGCGTGAAAATATCTTCCGAACACTAATAAACCGGGCATTCTGTGCATGCGCACCTTCCACCTCCTTTTCGGAGCTACATTTATCATGTGGCAGAGATTCAGTTTTGTCGTATCGTACATGAACACCTATTGGTTCATACACAGACTGATTCATCACTACAGGCACAGCTTTATAACTATCAGATAAAAAAATACCTAAAACTGAACCTGCTATGAATAAAAGGGCCGATATGATAGTAACTATGTTTTTCATGCCTACAACTACAATTTTAAAGCAGTTTAATATGATCTTGCTATATGTTTTGCTATTCTTTTACAAAGAAAAACAAAAATTGAATTCAAACAACATGATTTCCGATTTAATTTTGAATGATTTTACAATTTTAACAGTGTTAAAGAACTGACTAATAGCGATATACGAATTATTAATTTATGTATGTGTTATGTTGTTTAGGCAAGATGATGCTTTTTTTGACGTTTGTTAAAAATGCTTGTAAGGAACTACAGTGGAACAGCATTTTGAAGAGGATAAACACATTTTTCTGTATAAATAAACTATTGGTAATATGTTTCTATAAAGTATAGATTTTGTTAAAACGAGAAAAATGAAAAATTTTATTTTAGAAATAGATGTTTTTAATTGGCTCAAGATAAGGAAGGTAGTTTCCTTAAGTATGCAAACATCAACATAACAATAAACGCCGTTATAATTTCGACTCGCAATTCTGGAGAAATATCCTGTAAACATTTTAAAGAATAATTTGGGCGGGTATTGGTGCTTCGGCGCAAAACGCTCACTATAAAATAAATATATTTTTTAAATTTCAAGTCTATAAAACCAATGCACATGCTGGCGATCAGCAGTATAAAAGCCTGGCAAAAAGTTTTGTGTAAAAAAGCATTTTCAGTTCATTTAAAGCATGCTTAGATTTATTGGTCAAAATCAAGACCCGTTTGCAGGCATCAGTAGTCAGGCCAGGCCAAAGACTGTTTGTTAACATAGTGGCGGCGGACTGGGCTGTAGTTAGGGAAAATATTAACACTTTAACTCCTACTTTTACTAACCTGTTTAATAAAAACGCCAGGCGAAAACCGTTTGAAAAACTACCCGGGACTTTTCTTATTTTCAATAGCAATGCTTTCTTGTTCACTTGCAACAGCACAGCCGGTTACCGGCTTTTGGAAAGGTAAAATTGATCGTAAAAATGTTGAGCTTAAAATCATAAAAATCGGCGACAGCATCACCGGTACCTGTTACTATTACGCGTCTGCCAGTAGTTACCGGCGCTATAGCATCAGAGGCTATTTTAACTACCGGGACAATAGCTTGGTATGGTGGGATGATGTGTTGATTGAAGAAAAAAACAGCACCCGGCTCTTTGCTGCAAAATCTGCCACTCCATACCTTTCAACGGCTGATTTTAATTGCCCCGGTGGTGCTAAAATGTACCTGAACGGGAAAGCAACTTTAAGAGAAAATGAAGAAGAGGAGATAGGCCGGGTTGATCTTACAAAAATGGATGGACATACCTTCAACGATGAATGGGATTTTGTAATTGACAATTATACCCTCGGCGCCAACAACCCTGAATTGATTGACAGCATTGGTAAGATGGTTTTCACTAAACCTATATCTGATGAGCCTGCGATGGTAAGGCAAAATCCAAAAAAACCTGTACCCAAAGATGTGGTGATACAACCCAAAAAACAACTACCCATTGCTACCCCAACAAAGGAACCGGTGTTGCAACCAAAGCCAGCTTTGACTAAAGCGCAGGTTGTTACAACCATACCTCTAAATAACGAACAAAAGTTTACCACTCGTCGCAAACAACTGATACAGGAGATAGAAATCAGCGGCGATTCAATCGAATTAAAGTTTTATGACAATGCAGAAGTAGATGGCGATTCCATTGCAATTTTTCTCAACGACCGATTGCTGTACGAACACATCAAACTTACGGATAAAGGGCATACCATCATGCTGGCAATTGCTTCATTGCAGCAATCAAACGAGCTGGTGATGGTAGCAGAAAACCTGGGATCTATTCCTCCCAATACCTCGCTGATGGTGGCTACCGTGGATGGCAAACGTTACGAAACAAGACTGGAAAGTACAGAGCAAAGCAGTGCATTGATACGATTTGTACGTAACAAGCCATAGGTGTATGTTGAATAATTGTTTTTAGGAATGCCTAAAGTAAAATTTGTTTGAAACACCAACTTTTTACCTATGCAATTAATGACAAGATTCTCTTTATTGTAATCAAAAAAAAGGTTACAGCCCTCGAGACTTTAGCGAATGGTTTGGTCTGGGCATTGATAACTAAACAGACACAGAACTGTTACCCGGCGCCTGTTTGCGAAAAATTCAAAATAAATTTCTTTTAAACAAATGTCAGTATGTATTGATTATTTACAGAGTGTATGTAAGAAACCATCGCTTTTTAAAGTCTTTGTCTATATATCTTCGACAACCAAATTGATAGGAACAAGTTTGAAATTTGACTAAAATTGCAACATTTGCATATTTACGAGATTTGCGAGTTGTCTGCCTTTTAAAAAAAGTAACAAACTTAAAAAGAGTATTTTAGCAATGTACTTCCTTCTTTTTACAATCTTTACATATGGGCAAACAATTGGGAAAATAGACGGAAACAAAATTTCTGTTGAAAGTGTAGGGCAAATAATAAATTATTAGATGAAAACTGCAAATTTTTCAGCCGTTGCTGTTTATATTTTCAATGATAACAAATGAGTTATTAGCGAAACTTTTGGTTGAACAAATGTTCAGCAAAAACGAACCACTTACAGAGTTCTCTTTGATGTATAGAGTTTCTTTTCAAAAGCTATTTTGCCTTCCTGGTAATGCAATGGCTTGGTGAGAAAGTAATTACTTTGGATAAACCTCTTTTTCGGTATAGTTCAAAGCCACTACCAGCATTCGAACTTACCACAACAAATGTTGCTGTACAAATTTTGATTATTTATGTTTTTTAATCAGGAAAGCAAATCAAGTAATGCCCCCAACCGTCATGATCTCCTTCTTTCAGAAAAGCGTAACCTACAGTCGTTTAGGTCTCTTTGTATAAAATGGCAGTAATCATTTTGCCATTCTTGTATCAACTTACGTAAAAGCTTATCCAGCACTTGAATAATTTTTGTTCGGCGAAATAAACGAAGGCTTCAGGTATCCATGATCGTTTTTTCAAAGATGGAAGTTTTACCGGCTTTCACCCGACAGATGCCGGGTAACCCTACACGCATTGCAACAGAAAACTTAACATAGGCTGCCATAAAACCGGATTACCTTTATAGCTAATTCAAAGTTATGAACTGGACCGTTATAATTTTAGTGAGCATCGGAGCCATCGCTCTCGTCGTTTTTCTGATTCGTCGCAATATGAAAGATGAATCAGCCTTTGAAAACCAACTCAACAGTAACTACCCCAAACCACCCAATGACAACGGCGATACGCCTGTTGAAGAAGACCTGAAATAGGGTTATGATACGCAAGGGACATAACAGGGCGTTTGTATCTTGCTCCTCATTGATGAAATGTACACGAGCGCCCTGCCTGACGGTGTCAAGCAGACAGGAACGCCAATGAAGCTCAATCCAATAGCTATCGGATGAAAACTTCTGTCTGGTTCACGAAGAAATTGTAATTAATTTATCGATTGTTCATTTTACTTTAGGTGCAATTTTTAATCGATATTTACCCAAATGATTGGAACGGCAGGGAGCCCGCTTGCTGTTTATATCAGTGCTTTCATTTGATAAAATGGTAACCATTACAAGAAATTTAAACCACCTCCGGCATTTCCATTAACTTTATTGCAAAACCTATTTTGCATGAGAAATGTTTTCATTATCCTCCTGATATTTTCCACTTGCTATATCCAGGCACAAACCGCAGCGGAGGTAAAAAATCTTGATGCTGTCTTAACACTGCTTTACAAAACGGATCGGTTCAACGGTGCTGTATTGTATGCAGAGAAAGGGAAGGTTGTTTATAAAAAGGCCTTTGGTACAACAGACCATCGTACCAACGAAATGCTTAAAACAACATCTGCTTTTAACCTGGCATCCGTTACCAAACAGTTTATTTGTATGGGGATCATGATGCTGAAAGAAAAAGGGTTGTTGCAGTATGACGACGATTGTAAAAAGTATATTCCCGAGCTTCCCTATGAAGGCATCAGCATCCGCAACCTGATGACACACACTTCCGGCATTTCGGAATACTTTGATTTATTCCAGCGTTATAAAACACCGTTAGATACACTCACCAATGACAAAATGATCCGCTTATATGCTACCACTAAACCTCCATTGGATTTTGCAGCCGGTACCAGGTGGAATTATTGCAACACCAATTATATATTGCTGGTAAGTATCATTGAACGCATCAGCAAACAACCAGTTGATTTGTTTATCCAAAAAAACATCACCTCGGTACTTGGGTTAAAGGATACTTATGTGTACCATGTTTTAATGCCGTTCATCCCGGCCAATCATGTTTATGGTTTTGAAGAAACGGGTGATAAAAGAAAGCTAAATGATCTTACTCCTTTTGATGGCGTAGTGGGAGATGGCAATATTTATTCTTCTGTGGAAGATCTGTATAAATGGGAGCAAAGTCTGAATACAGAAAAGCTCGTTAAAAAGGCTACCATGGCCGAGGCGCTGCAACCAGTAAAACTAAAAGATGGCACTACTTATCCCTATGGATTTGGCTGGGGAATTGAGCGAGGTAAAGAGCAGCAATACTCCCACACCGGAGGTTGGGTGGGCTTTGTAAACCTGATTTACCGTGATGTAAAAAACAATCGCACGCTGGTATCACTGAGCAATGGAACCAATGGTGCAGCCAATAGCATCACAAGAAAATTCATGCTGGGATTACCCTTGGATTTACCTGTTAGCTTCTTAATAAAAAATGTGCAGTTAATGGATGGCACCGGTGCGCCTGCAAGAAACGCATCGGTAAGGGTGCAGGGAAAAAGAATCGTTGCAGTGGGTAAGCTTACACCCTTTGCAGACGAAACAATCATTGATGGCGAACGAAAAATACTGGCGCCCGGTTTTATCGACAGTCATAGTCACCTGGTGGGTTCGCTAACAAAATATCCGGAGGCTTTGGGTGCACTCAACCAGGGCGTTACCACCATTGTTGCCGGACAGGATGGTGACGGTGATCCGATAGATAGCATGAAGGCCGAAATAAAACGAGTACCAACTGCCATCAATGTGGCTACCTATACCGGCCATGCAACTATCCGGGAAAAAATTATGGGTGCCGAAAATTTAGGCCGGCCGGCTACCAACGAAGAACTCGAAAAAATAAAAGCCATCTTAAAGGATGAATTGAGCAATGGTTCGTTAGGACTTTCAACCGGTTTGGAATATGAAGCCGGATTTTATAGCAACCGCAACGAAATAATTGAGTTGGCAAAAGTAACAGCCGCAGCAAAAGGGAGGTATATCAGTCATATCAGAAGTGAGGACATCAATATGGCGGATGCCATTGATGAGATCATCCAAATTGGCCGGGAAGCAAAACTGCCCGTACAAATTTCACATATAAAAATTGCATTGAAAGATGATTGGGGAACGGCCCCCAAATTATTGGCCACCTTACAAAATGCGAGGGCGGAGGGTATTGATATTACAGCCGATTGCTATCCCTATACTTTCTGGAACAGCACCCTGAGAGTGCTGTTTCCCAAAAAGGATTTTACCAGCATAGCAGGCGCCACTTATGCCACCGATCATTTATTTGATCCCGAAGGATCCGTGTTGGTGCGCTTTGCACCGGATACCAGCTACAAAGGAAAAACGATTGCAGCCATTGCAAAGTTGCGCAACGAAACAGCCGCACAAACGCTGTTGCACCTTGTAGCCGCCGCCGCCGCATACGAAAAAAAACACCCCGATGCAGGCGGCATCGAAGCCATCATGGGTAAATCCATGACCGACGATGACATCATTCCTTTTTTGGCATGGGGGCATACCAATATATGTTCCGATGGTGCCAATGGTGGTCACCCAAGGGGTTATGGCAGTTTTACCAAAGTGCTCAGTTATTATGTAAATGAAAAGAAGATCATGAACTGGGAAGAAGCCATTCATAAAATGACGGGATTATCGGCGGAGCATGTTGGCATCACCAATCGTGGTATCATAGCACCCGGTTATTTTGCAGATATGGTGTTGATAGATCCGGTAACGGTAAAGGACAACGCCAACGAACAAAATCCAAAAGCATTGTCGGATGGTATTTTAAAAGTGTGGGTAAATGGGGTATTGGTGTATAAGGATAAGACATCATTACAAACATTTCCCGGAGAATTTATAGGGAGATGATTCTCCCGTAGGAACAGGCCTTCTTGTAGGAACAGGCCGCGGCCTGTTCCCGCCCGCCATAAAATCCGATTGATTATTAGAACAGGCCACGCCCTGTTCCTACAA
>JBGSMI010000293.1:0-12215 GCA_041740215.1 Ferruginibacter sp. | reverse complement strand
CGCATTCTATCATTTTCTCATTGTCTCATTTTCACATTTTCACATTCTCACATTCTATCATTCTCTCATTCTCTCATTCTCTCATTCTCTCATTCTCTCATTCTCTCATTCTATCATTCTATCATTCTATCATTCTATCATTCTCTCATTCTATCATTCTATCATTCTATCATTCTATCATTCTATCATTCTCTCATTCTATCATTCTATCATTCTACCATTCTATCATTCTATCATTCTCTCATTCTATCATTCTACCATTCTATCATTCTATCATTCTATCATTATTTCAGCCAATTCCGCATTATCTTTTCTCCAGCCGGCGTAAGTACACTTTCGGGATGAAACTGCACGCCCTGCACATCATACGTTTTATGTTGCAATCCCATGATAAAGCCATTGTCATCCACTGCGGTAATTTCCAACTCCTCCGGAAACCCCTTTTCATTTACAATCCAGGAATGATAACGACCTACTTCTACCGTATCGCCAAGTCCTGCCAAAATCTTTGAATCCGGATTGGTAATTTTTATCGGTGTTGCAATGCCATGATACACTTTATCAAGATTTATCAGGGTGCCGCCAAATGCCTGACCGATGGCCTGGTGACCCAAGCACACACCCAGTATAGATTTGGTGGATGCATATTCTTTAATCAGGGGCAAAAGCAGACCAGCCTCTTCAGGTATCCCCGGACCTGGTGACAAAATTATTTTATCATAAGCCTTTACTTCTTCCAGCGATATTTTGTCGTTGCGAAATACGTCTACTTTCTGGTGTAATATCTTTTCAACCAGGTGCACCAGGTTGTACGTAAAGGAATCATAATTATCAAATACCAATATTTTCATCTTAGATATTTTGTGCCATTACGATGGCTTGTTTTAATGCGTTCAATTTATTGTTTACTTCCTGCAACTCACTCTCCGGCTTACTTGCTGCTACAATACCAGCACCGGCCTGGTAAACCAGCGTATTATTTTTACTTAAAAATGTGCGGATCATAATGGCATGGTTGCAGCTACCATCAAAACCAATATGGCCAATAGCACCACCATAATAACTTCTGCCGGTAGGTTCATTTTCATTGATGAGTTGCATGGCTTTAAACTTTGGAGCACCGCTCAATGTACCTGCCGGAAAACTAACTGCCAGTAATTTGAAGGGATTGCTTTCGGGGCCTACCACTCCAGTAACCTCACTCACCAAATGGATTACATGAGAATAATAATTCACCTTTTTATATTGTGTTACTTCTACCTGGTCGCACATACGGCTCAGATCATTTCGGGCAAGGTCAACCAACATTACATGCTCCGCATTTTCCTTTGGATCATTTTCCAGTTGAACGGCCAATGCCTTATCCATTTCATCGTTGCCTGTTCTTTTAAATGTGCCTGCAATGGGGTGTACAATGGCTTTTCCATTGCGTACTATCAACTGACTCTCAGGAGACGAACCCATTAATTTATAATCACCATAATCAAAATAAAACAAATAAGGGCTGGGATTGATGCTCCGAAGCGCCCGGTACACATTGAACTCGTCGCCTGAGAAAGATTGTTGGAAACGCCGACTCAAAACAATTTGAAATACATCTCCCCGGTGGCTACTGGCAATTCCCTTCTTCACCATTTCGATGTACGCATCATCCGCAAGGTTGGAGCTTTCTTCACCTTTTGCTTTAAACGGAAACGTAGGCACATCCTTACTTTTAATCAGGCTTTCAACCAACTCTACTTCACTATCAATTCCCTCAATGGCATTTTCACAAATAAACAATTCATTTTTAAAATGATTGATGGCAATCACATATTGGTATAAACGATACCGCATCAATGGTATTTCAATACCGGGTTGCTGATGGCTGTTGTCAAGCCGGATGGTGTCAAAAAACTGAACCGCATCATAGGAGCTGTATCCAAATAATCCCTGGGCCACATTTACCGGTCTGGTTTCTGCCTTGGTTATTTCAAAACGTTGCATAAAATCCCACAGCAGGTCAGGCACTTTTGAAGGATTGGTGATTTGAATTTTCTCCGGTGTTTGCCCCGGCAATTTGTACTCAAGGGTATCTGCAGTTCTTATTTCAATACCAGCAATTGCGTGGATACCGATAAAGGTGTAGCTATTATCGCCGGCATGGTAATCAGAACTTTCCAATAAAATAGTGTCCCGAAATCGATCCCTTAGCCGAAGATAAATACCTACCGGGGTGTATACATCTGCAAGTAGTTTTTTGTACCTGGTTTCAATGTTTATTTTTTTCATATCCCTTCAGCCTGTCGGCTTTTTGCTTAAATAATAACCTGAATATTTTAATTGAAATGATGGTTAAGACTTATGCGATGAACTAATATTTTTTATTCCGAATCCTCTGTTGACGTTGATGGCAGAAAATTAAAAAACCCCAACACATTGTGTCGGGGCCTGAATATATTTATACAATAGCAAAGCGACACATCAAAATTTTGACTGCCACCACCAACCACTGTTATTTAATTTGTTTTGTTTCATTTGCGGTGCAAAGATGTGGGGGAATGATTGAATAAAAAAACTTTTTTTGATTTCTTTAAAAATTAAATATTGTGTTTGTTTTATAAACCCATTTGTAAAAAATCACTCCGAATGTTACCACTTTTTTATTATTAAGACAACGCCGTTTAGTTAAAGGAGGTTGGTGAGACACCAACCACGGCTTCGAGCCGTGGACAGTCCCCACCCGCAACTTAAACTGCTTAACTAAACGGCATTGATTTTTAAGATAAAATATATCAGTTATTACCGGGGCGACAACAGGCCTTTATAAATCGATGTTATTCTGAACGCAAAAGCCTTCACTACCTATTTATCCTGTTATGACCGGATCGTTTCCGATTTCATTTTCAGATGTATGAAAAGACTTCATTATTAAAAAAAATCAACCGTAATTAAGTGGTAATTTTAGAAACTATAAAAGATTACGTCTTGATCACTTTTAAATCATAGTATATGAAATTTATAATTTTTGGTGCAACAGGCATGGTAGGCCAGCATCTTGTAAAACAGGCTTTACACAATGGACTTGAAGTGAAAGCTTTTGGCAGAAATGTGTTTACTGCCGACTTCCCAAAAAACGATTTACTTGAACTGGTTCAGGGGGCGCTATTTGATGAGAAGCAGGTGCATGAAGCCATTAAAGGATGTGATGCTGTACTTTCCGCTTTGGGTGGCGATCGAACAGGTGCAGATTTAACCCGCTCACTTGGTATGAAAAATATTGTGACCCAGATGCAAAAAGCAAATGTTAGCCGTATCGTTGCGCTCGGAGGAATGGGATCGTTAAATGTTGATGAGGAAACACTGGTAATGGACAAACCAGACTTTCCAGAAAAATTTTTACCGGTTAGCAGGGAACATTATAAGGCCTACGAATTTCTGAAAGCATCAAATCTGGATTGGACCTTCGTTTGTCCGCCGGATATCATCAACGCCGGACCAACCGGAGATTTCACAACATCCGCCACTTACCAAACGGCAAACAATTCCAATAAAATCAATGCAGGAGACCTTGCCCTTTTTATGCTGAACGAAGTAACAAAAAAAGAATTTTTACACCAAAAAGTTGGTATATCGAATTAAGCCACTTGATTTTTACCAGCAAATCCTAAGTACAAAACAAATTGCTGAATCTAAACACGTTATAATAAACTGCAAAAAAAACGCAGAAACAAAATTAAACCGCTAAAACAAATGGTAGATTAATCCTTTTTTAGTACTTTATTGGCATAAATTGATACAAAATTGACTAAGAATCAATTAAAAAAACACATGGCCATCATTTATAAAATATCCTGAAACGCAGCAAGGAAAAGGATTTGAGAATTATTTTAAACCGTAGCCATCATTAAAAGGCTTATAAGTTAGTAATAAAATTAAAAAAGCCCACCTTACTTTTGTATAAGAAAGATGGGGTGATAGATAAACAAGTAATCGTAAGAATGGCAATCAATCGTTAGTACCCCGCAAATATAATGGCTTGTTGGTTAACAAGTTCATTTATGTTAAAAAAATATTAAGATTTTCATATAGCAAGCAATCGTTAAAGTCCTTCCGTTTCTACGGAAGGGCTATTTTTTTGTACCTACACCACTAACATTAACAACAAGCTATCTGCCCCAGCCAACATTTACCATTTCATACTGCTTAATGTCTATCCTTTTTTTAGATCATTACATAGCATAAAGTCATTTTAAAACCTGATACATATCATTTGAAACGATCATTTATAGCAGTTCCTTTGCTGCTTGGAATTATTCAACAAAATATCAACCTGTTTCTTACGCTCAATTTATTTAGCCTCTGCATCTGCATCACCTGAATTAATGAAGTTACCATTGTTGCTGAATCACTATTCTCTACATAAAACAAGCAATAAAGATCTCAGTGTGCTTTCCTTTTTGAAATGGCATTACAACATCGACAAAGATGGGAAAAACAATTCGAAGGAAGACAAGCAACTACCCTTCAAGTCTGCCCACCATGTTTTATCACTGACATCTATTGCATTATCGGCCATTATATTTGTAATCATGTTAATTAAGGTGGACTGTTATCAACGTCAGTCTCTAACAATGCCGGCTAACTTAAAGCTTCCTGCTGAAAATTCCGCAGTGATCTGTCAACCTCCCCGAGCTTTTTAAGCATTTACGTTTACTATCCATTTCCTAAAAAAGCACCTTTCATTTTATAAGTTCCTTTACAAAAAAGGTGAAAACATATCATTGGGTTTTTAATTGCATAACTTACAAAAAGCGTTAACGCAGTTTTCGAAGCCGTGGTTGGTGTCTCACCAACCACCCTTAACTAAACGGCATTGGTTTTTAATTGCATAACTTACAAAAAGCGTTAACGCAGTTTTGAATTCCGGTATGTACACCTCACTTTAATTAAAATACCAATGAACAATACCGATATAAATACAGGTTTAACTACTGAACAGGTTACCGAAAGCCGTTTAAAAAATGGTAGTAATACACTCGAAATGCAGGAAGACCGGGTATTTCTGAATGTATTGAAAGAAGTGGTTTTAGAACCCATGTTTATTTTACTACTGGCTGCCTGTATCATATATTTTGCGGTTGGTCAATACAAGGAAGGCATTATCATGCTGGTGTCTATTTTTATCGTAGCAGGCATCTCACTATTTCAGGAATACCGTAGCAAGAATGCGGTGCTGGCGCTTAAAAAACTATCTGCGTCCACAGCCAAAGTGATTCGTAATGGTAAAACATCACAAATAGCCACAGAAGAAATTGTTGTAGATGATTTAGTGCTATTAGAAGAAGGCGAAGTAGTGGCTGCAGACGGATTGATTGTGATGGCGAATGATTTTTCGCTGAATGAATCTATTTTAACCGGCGAATCTTTTGCAGTAACAAAGAGCGCTGATAATGACAGCACCGTTCACAAGGGCACGCTTGTTACCAGTGGTAGTGCTTCCATAAAAGTAACAGCAGTTGGTTTAAAAACCATGTTTGGAAAAATCGGGCTTTCGCTCAAAGAGATTACCGTGGTAAAAACCCCACTTCAAAACCAGATCCGCTCTTTTGTAAGAAATATGGTTTGGATTGGGGTAGTCGCTTTTTTAATTGTGGTTGGCTTTAATTATTATCAATCGCAGGATCTGGTGCAATCCTTTTTACAAGGGCTTACCCTGGCGATGAGTATACTACCGGAAGAGATCCCCGTTGCCTTTAGTACATTCCAGGCCCTCGGCGCATTCCGGCTCCTGAAAAATAACATCATCGTTAAACAGCCCCAATATGTAGAAACCCTTGGCTCTGCAACGGTAATTTGTGTGGATAAAACAGGAACGCTTACGCAAAATAAAATGAGCATCGAATACTTGTACGACTTTGCGACCAAACATTCTATCAATGTAAAAGACAGTACTTCATTACCATTGGAATTGATTGAGTATGCCATGTGGAGTAGTGAAACCAACCCTTTTGATCCAATGGAAAAAGCCATCCATGAATTATACCAGCAAACGGCTGTTACAGATAAAAGAACATCGTTTACACAAGAACATGAATACCCTATTGGTGGTAAGCCACCGAAGATGACGCATATTTTTAAAAATAAAAACGGAGAGATCATCATTGCAGCCAAAGGTGGTCCTGAGGGGATTATGCGACAAAGCAATTTATCTGCTGCAGATTTAAAACAAATTGAAGAACAGACATTGGCCTATGCCAAATCGGGCTTCCGGGTATTGGGTGTGGGCAAAGGAAGCTGGGATAAAAAAGAATGGCCGGCATCGCAGGAGGAATTTGTATTTGAATTCTTAGGATTGGTAGCGTTTCAGGATCCTCCCAAAGAAAATATCATCGAAACCATTCAAACCTTTCGGGATGCAGGTATCCCCGTAAAAATGATCACAGGTGACTACGCAGAAACGGCGGTAGCCATTGCAGGACAAATTCAACTAGATCATAACAATGAAGTGCTTACCGGCCAGGAAGTATTGGCGCTAAGCATAGACGATTTAAAGAAAAGAGTAGAGCAGGTTAATATATACGCCCGGATGTTTCCGGAAGCCAAGCTAAAAGTGATTAATGCCCTAAAAGAAAATGGGGAAGTAGTTGCCATGACAGGCGATGGTGTGAATGATGGTCCGGCATTAAAAGCAGCACATATTGGGATAGCCATGGGGCAACGAGGCAGCGAAGTAGCTAAAAGCGCGGCATCACTGATTCTTACGGATGATGATCTGGGGCACATGACAGATGCAGTTGCATTGGGAAGAAAGATATATGACAATCTTAAAAAGGCAATCCAATACATCGTTTCTATTCATATACCTATCATTCTGATTGTAACACTTCCGTTTTTACTTTCCTGGAAATTTCATGAGATTTTTTCACCAGTTCATGTAATTTTTTTGGAGTTGATTATGGGCCCTACCTGTTCCATCATTTATGAAAACGAACCAATGGAAAAAGGTCTCATGCTTCGTCCACCGCTAAAAACAGGCTCTTCTTTTCTATCGCTTAAACAACTTTTAGTAAGTATTTTACAAGGCCTGATGATTACTGCCGGGTGCCTTGGAATTGGATTTTATTTTATGCAGCAAGGCAGTGATGAAGGAAGCATTCGTGCAGTCATTTTCACTACACTTTTGTTTAGTAATATTTTTCTAACACTGGTAAACCGGTCATTTACTTTTACCATTTTTAAAACCATTACCTATAAGAATAACCTGGTGCCCCTGATCATCGGCATTACCTTGCTTTTCATTGCTGCGTTGCTTTATGTTCCTTTTGTGAGGAATTTATTTATGCTACATGCACTTTCATTAACGATGATTGCAAGTTGTATTGCCATGGCCTTGTTGTGTACTTTGTGGATAGATTTATTGAAGGTAGTGAGACGGAAATATTTTAGATCACCAGCAATCTGAAAAGGAAAAACAACGTTATACACTTTAATAATCTTACAGTAGACTGGCTTATTGGACGCAAATCAATTTTAAAACAAGATTCATAGCTTGTTAAAATATGAAAAAGGCTTCAATGAATACATTAAGGAGTAACACTTTTCAACACCACTTCTTCTGAAAATTTAATTTAGGTACAACTTAGCTAGCGCAAACAGGAATGATCAGTACAACATTGGTCACTCAGTAACAAAAAACAACCCGCATTGATGTTTTTCATTTAGAATATTCACTACATTTATTAAACAGAGTTTGAACCAGGATAAATTTAATATAATGAAACCACTACTCCCACTGTTAATTTTATGCTTTTCAATTTCCATAGCTTTTGGTCAGGACAAAGAAAAAGAGCAGACAACACCTAATCCTATAAAAAAAATACAAATTGTTGATGCAGCCTGCGGCGAATGTAAACTGGGTTTAACCGGCGCTACCTGCGATTTAGCTATTCGCATCGACGGTAAATCATATTTTGTAGATGGCACAGATATAGATTCACATGGAGATGCACATGCTGAGGAAGGTTTTTGTAAAGCAATTAAAAAAGCTGAAGTACAGGGTGAATTAGTTAACGGCCGTTTTAAGGCAACCTATTTTAAGTTGGTACCCGAATCAAAAGGAAAGGACAAATAAAAACAGTTATATTTATTTCAATTCTTCAAATACACCGGTTAACTTATTTTTCCGCACGTTATTCCAGTTAAAAAATCTTCCGTTCATGGCAACATAAACGCCTCTAGGTAAAGCCTGTGCAAAGGCAAGCGCACTGCCGATGTTAAACAAACCATCCGAGCTACCAAACTTAATTGGAATCATTGCGCCGGTTAAAATGATCGTCTTACCGATGTTTTCTTTTCCAAGTTTTTGGGCAGTGATTTCCATAGTATCTGTCCCATGGGTAATTACAATCTGGTCTTCCTCACAGTTTCTACACTGGTGCACTATTAAATCACGGTCTTCGTCCTTCATCTCAAGGCTATCTACCATCATCAGTGTTCTTATTGCTACCGAAACCCTATTACGTCCCATTTGCAGCAGATCACTTAAATGGGTGTCTTTAAAATATAAACTTCCATTTAACTCGTTGTATTCCTTATCAAAAGTGCCACCGGTAATAAAGATCCGAATACTCATAATGAATGATTTGAAAACAAAAGTAGTAATTTAAAACAGGCCAAATTCGGGATGGTTCATTTAGAATTGTTTGAAGGGTTGCCAACCTTGTGCAGGTCTTTTCTGCTAAAAACACTTTAAAAAAGGTTGGCAACCCTCTATTGAGCTGCGACAATTTTAAATATGCCCATTCAGGATGTGGGTTTTAGCAAATAATAGCGCACGGATTTTTGTAACTCACCTTCAAACCCACAAGGAACAAATGAAACAGTTCATTTTTTTAAGAAAAGAATACGGTCTAAGCCACCAGAAAAACTTAGATAATTTTCATCAAAATATAAGCAGCAAGGGCACCTGCCAATGTATTGATAAAATTAACCGCATCATTTTTCAGTAGTTGTTTTCGTTCTAACGTGGCACCTAAAAAAGAGTCTGTAAAATTCCCTATCGTGCCTGCAATAATGACCAAAAAAAACCGGCAATCCCATCCGTAACCAACTGAATACATCGTTGCAATCATTGCACTTCCTGCAACTCCAATTACCGTTCCCTCCAAACTCACTACGCCATTTTCACCTTTGGTATCTTTCTTAAAATTCAGCATATTGTAGAACTGCTTACCATACCATGTTCCCAATTCCGAAGATAGGGTATCTGCTGTAGCGGCCGATAATGCACCAGCCATCATTAATGCGAACAATGCTTCCTTCGCAGGAAAAAAGCAGGCCAATATACCCGCTATGGCAGCCAATCCCCCATTGGCGATTACTTGTCCTGCATTCCTTTTTCCTTTGTTGATTTCTGCAACCCCAAGCTTTTCCTTCAAATTGATTTTAAAAGAAGTAGCCAATGTGCCCAAAAGAAAAAACAGCCCGATCATAGCGATGCCAGTAAAGCCTGTTCCTAAAAATATAAAACAACCAATTGCTGCTGCCACTATTGCGGCACCCGAGGTTAATTTCTTCTTTTTTACAATGAAGAACATAGTAATGAAAAGCAGGAACAGGAACAACCAGTAATCAGTATACATATTGATAAAGCAGTAATTGAATCTGCAGGACAATTGGTTTTAAACGTTAATTCATTTAAAAATCAGTCTCACTTAATACTTTGCATAAAGTTGATAATTTCTTTATACCGCTTATTGCCTGAATAAAGAAACTGTGTGATCATAGGTTTGTGTTTCTTCCGTTTTAACGTATAGTATTGAGGATCGTAACCAAGCTTTTTTAAATTGGCTACCAACATGTCATTTCCTATTTTGATGGAAGGATAGGTTCTGCCACCCACATATACCAGCATTGGCGGCATTCCTTTATGAAGATGATATAATGGAGAGCCTGCCTTCCAGTTATCCGGATTGTTGGTGAAGGTCTGGATGTAGGTATTGTCGTCCGGATAATTTTCCTGTTTCAAAAAAGTATACATATCCAGTCCGGCGGCATCAATCAGGATCGTTCCTTTTATTGGATTGGCAACTCCCAGCTTTCCAAAATAATCATCCCGTACCGAAATGAGCGAAGCCAAATGCCCACCGGCAGAATGACCTGAAACAAAGATCTTATCCGGGTTACCTCCATATTTAGCAATGTTTTCCTTTACCCATTTAACAGCTTTTGCTGCATCCGTAGCCATCTCATCATAATTAGATTGTGGACTTTTTGGGTAATCAATCACAACGGTTACGACATCCTTTCTAGCCATCCTGTTTCCTAAAAAATTATACAGTGATTTTTTACCCGAATTCCAGGTGCCACCATAAATAAATACAAATACGTCCTTTGGAGCTGCACGTTTCCGTGGAGCAAATACATTTAACTCCTGCGCAGTCCTGTTTGCAACTGTATCCGCAGCCAGGTAAGTGATATTTTTGGAACGGCTTACCCGTTTAAATGCACAACTGGTAAAAGTTAAGGCCAAAAGAGTAACAATGAAAAGCGGGGATATTCTGAACGTCAAAGTAATAAAATTGAGTTGTTTAATAGTAATAGTTAAAATAGAAAAAGAATGAATAAAAGAACGTTTGATCCAATAAAAATACGAACAAGGCTTTGATAAAAATCTAAAATGAAAATTGCGATTGCCGTTAAACTATGGCATTAACCAAATGGCGAGGCAATAATTAAATTAACTTCATCCAGTGATTGGTGAAAAAGTTTAATCGTTCCCATTTTTAATTACTTAAAATGAACCGTATAGACAGATTATTTGGAATACTTACTTTACTGCAATCGAAAAAATTTGTGCCTGCTGAAAAAATTGCCGACAAGTTTCAAATCAGTGTACGAACAGTTTACCGCGACATCAAAGCTTTAGGAGAGCAAGGCATTCCAGTGAGTTTTGAGCCCGCAAGGGGATATTTTGTTGTGCAAGGCTATTTCCTGCCACCGGTGGCTTTCAACTCTGACGAAGCCAATGCGCTGCTTTTGATGGAATCGGTGGTGCAGGCTTTTACAGACAAGTCCATTCAGATACACTATTCCAATGCACTCAATAAAGTAAAAGCCGTTTTGAGGAATTCTCAAAAGGAAAAAATTGAAATACTCACCAAAAACATTCAACATCAGATGCCTCCCTGCATCAGAAACGACTATGAATACTTGTCGTTATTGCAACAAACCATCTCCGCCAAAACAGTGATTGAATTTGATTATAAAAACAACAAAGAAGAAATAAGCCGAAGAAAAGCAGAACCGATCGGACTAATATTTTACGCTATGAGCTGGCATCTGATTGCGTGGTGCCTCCTGCGCAATGATTACCGTGATTTTAAAGTATCCCGGATTTTAAAAATCAGCAATACGAACACTCCCTTTCAAAAGTCAGATCATATCGAGGTGAAAGATTACATGAAATCATTACCTGTTAACTACTAAATTATTTTTTGATGAAAAAACACACTGCCATAGGGTTGTCAGTGGGGCATTGTTATTTTGCTTTATAACTAAAAACAAACACAATGTCGATGATTCAAATTTTTCTGAAGGAGTTGCAGCAGGAGGCTATAACTACCCGTAAAATGCTGGCACTAATCCCGGATGATCAGTACCAGTGGAAACCTCATGAAAAGAGTATGACCATTCAGCAATTGGCACCCCATATTGCCGAGCTGCCTGGCTGGGTTACCATGGTATTAAATACCAGCGAACTTGATTTTGCGGCTGAACCATATACGCCTCAAAATATTACTACCACTGCTGGCTTGCTGGAGCTTTTTGAAAAAAATCTTGCTAATGGGAAAGCTTCATTGGAAACTGCCCGGGAACAACAACTCGCTGACCTTTGGACACTAAGAAATGGGGAGACCATTTACAGTACCTCATCGAAGGCGGAAGTCATCAGAATGGCATTCAGCCAAATCATCCATCACAGGGCACAGTTGGGGGTTTACCTTCGGTTATTGAATATCCCGATTCCGGGCAGCTACGGTCCAAGTGCTGACGATATGAGTTTCTAAATTGAATAAAAGAAAAAGACTTTCGGATGCGGAAAGTCTTTTTCTTTTCATCTGAATTGCTTCAAACCCCAGGGTAAAGTAAGCAAGACGAATCCATTCTTCTTTCAATCAACAGTCCAACACGTGCTCCTATGCAACATATATAAACTATTGCCCAAATGGGAC
>JBGSMI010000409.1:0-9857 GCA_041740215.1 Ferruginibacter sp. | reverse complement strand
GATTGTTGTTTGGGGGTATTGGGCTGCTATTACCGGTGGGTGGGTTACCATTATGGTTTTGGTAATCGGTAATACCTGTGGCTGCTGATCTTGAAACAATATTATTAGTGTTGATGGTATAATAATTCATTTCAACAGCCACAGGATCTGTGGCAGGTGTATTGTTATTTTCCAGCGTGGCGGCAGGATATATATCTGTTTTGCCTTCTTTTGCTTCCGTGGTTGGTTTGCTGCCATTAACCAAAAAACTCTACCTTCCTCCGTGGTCCGGTGTCCTCACCGACCACGTCTTCCGTTAGAATACTTCGCCAAAATGTGTGAGCAAACCAAACCCGATAGCTATCGGATCATTTACATTTTGTTCGTAAAATATTGCTGATGAAAAACGTTAATCTGCGGGGTTGGCGCATAGCAGCCAATGTGGCTGCATCGGGTTAAGGTGAATGTAGTCCAACTTTTGTGCAGCCATTTCTTTTTGAAAATTTTTATAGCCAAAAAATCTCTTAGCCAGATATTTTGTTCCCTGTCTGGTGCCTTTACTGCATAATTTTTCAATGCTCCATCATTTCGGGCTTTCATGTTGGCTACAAGTGTTTTAGCCGTAAACTTTTCAAAACTGTTTTTCGGAAACTCTTTTCCATTCATCGCCAATTGTTCCCACATCAGATGAATAGGATTGGGCATAATCACATTTCCGTAAATTTTAACCAGCTCCTTTTGCACCATCCACTGCAGGCTGTTGATAATGATCATTTTGTTTTCATCCGCCTTTAGCAAATGTTGCCATTGGTTAACAGTAATCGTCCAGAAATAAACTTCATTTAATTCCGTGTATGAATTTCGAAGGCCTTTCTATTTGAAATCTTTTGCCTGCATTTTTTTGGAAAGATAATTCATTTCGCTACAGGTCGGTGAGGACACCGACCTGGGAAAGCAGGATACATTCACCCGATATCCCTTCATATGAACTTCCTCCGGAATGTGTTCTTTCACTGATTCATCTAAAAAAGAAAAGAGCGCACCAGAAGTAAAGAAAAGCACGCTGTGCTTTTCAAAATCGGCTATACCAGTAATACACTTTTTCTTGATTTTTTTCTAGTTGCTTTATATCTCCGGATAAAGAAACAATATGCGTATATCCGCCGGTGATACACTTCGAAATATTATGCATTTCCCAATCCGGATCAGTGGTATTACATATTTATACCGCAACAGTCTTGCCTACTTTCGCAATAAGAACATCAACTTGTCCGCTGCCATCTGGCAGTAAATTTATTTGGTTGCAATGTATCCTCTTGCTTCAGCCTTTTTCTTCACCAGAGTTTGTAAATAACGAAGGGCTTATTTGAATTCTTTTTTTTGTTGCACCAAATCTCTTAAATTCAGCAAATGAAAATAATATTACTTATTCTTCTTTTTCCAATCCAATCATTTGCACAATCATTTACGAAAACTGAAATCAGTCGCTGGGAGCAGCAGGCTAAACGGGTAAATATTATTCGTGATAACTGGGGCATTCCGCATGTTTATGGCAAAACAGATGCAGACGCAGTTTTTGGATTATTGTTTGCCCAATGCGAAGATGATTTTAAGCGGGTTGAGATGAACTATATTGAAAAACTCGGACGACTTTCAGAGGTGAAAGGAGAATCTGAACTATACAATGACCTTTATTTAAAGCTCATTATTGACTCGGCAGATGCGGTAGCAGATTATAAAAAAAGCCCTTTATGGTTACAAAAACTAATGAATGCTTTTGCTGATGGCATTAACTATTATCTATATAAACATCCAACTGTTAAACCGGCATTGCTTCAACGGTTTCAACCCTGGTATCCTTTATTATGGACAGACGGAAGTATTGGCGCCATCAGCACCGGCGATATTACTGAAACTGATGTAAAAAATTTCTATACCGGTAACAATGCGCCCTTAGCTGCAAAAGACAATAAGTTTAAAGAAATTACCAGCGGCTCTAACGGTTTTGCAATAGCGCCTCCCAAAACAGCATCGGGCAATGCCATATTGTACATCAATCCACATGTAACATTTTATTTCAGGCCCGAAGTGCAAATGGTGAGCGAAGAAGGATTGAATGTTTACGGTGCAGTTACCTGGGGGCAGTTTTTTATTTACCAGGGATTTAATGAGTACTGTGGCTGGATGCACACGTCCAGCAATGTAGATGTGGCCGACCTGTACGAAGAAAAAACGATTCAAAAAAACGATCAGTTGTTGTATGAATATGATCAAAAATTACGTCCCTTAAGAGAGCAAAAAATAACCATCAAGGTTAAAAAAAACAACCTGGTGGAAACGAAAAATTTTACCGGATTGTATACCCACCATGGTCCGGTAATGGGTAAACGAAACGGAAAGTACATCAGTGTGAAAAGCTACAATCGTTCACTCACCAGTTTGATACAAAGCTGGGAACGCACTAAAGCCAGGGGTTTGGAAGACTACAAAAAGAATATGTCGCTATATGCCAACACCTCCAACAATACCGTGTTTGCTGATAACAAGGGAAACATCGCCTACTGGCATGGCGATTTTATTCCAAGAAGAGATAAAAAACTCAACTGGAGTAAACCAGTTGATGGAAGCATTTCGGCCACAGAATGGAAGGGCCTACACACCTTGAACGAAATTGTGCATGTGTATAATCCAGCTTCGGGATGGATTCAAAACTGCAACTCAAGTCCCTTTTCAGTGTCGGGCACCAGCAGTCCTAAAAAAGAAAATTACCCGGTTTACATGGCACCCGATGGTGAAAATTTTCGGGGCATCAATGCTGCCAGGGTATTGAGTAGCCAAAATGGTTTTACCATTGATAAAACCATTGCTGCAGGGTACGATACCTACCTCGCTGCGTTTGAAATATTGATACCTGCCTTGGTGAAATCATATGATGCAAATAAGTTAACCGGCGATTCCACTTTTATGCAATTGGAAGAACCAATAAACGTTTTAAAAAACTGGGATTATCATGCTGCAGAAAAATCAGTAGCAACAACACTTGCTATTGAATGGGCTGAGCTGCTAACCCCTAACCTTATAAAAATTTATATTAACGAAGGGGAAGATGACCAGGTAACTGCTACAAAATACTTCGCTAAGAATGCAAGCGCCGATGATTTATTGGATCCACTTCAAAAAGTTGTTACCGAATTATCCGACAAATTTGGAAAATGGCAAATCCCCTGGGGCGATATCAACCGCTACCAGCGGGTGAGCGGCGATATCGATCAGCAATTCAATGACCAGTTGCCCAGTTCTCCGGTTCCCTTTGCCTCTGCATTGTGGGGCATGCTCCCTTCGTATAACAGCCGTTACTTCCCTGATACAAAAAAGCGATATGGTGTTAGCGGCAACAGCTTTGTATGTGCGGTAGAGTTTGGTAAAAAGGTAACCGCAAAATCTTTGCTGGCTGGTGGAGAAAGTGCCGATCCGAAATCACCACATTTTAATGACCAGCTTGAAATGTACACCCAGGGGAAATTTAAAGATGTTCTTTTTTACAAAGCAGATGTTATGAAACAAGCGAAAAGAACCTATCATCCAGGTGACTAAAAATCAATAATTTACAATTCATGAGAAAAATCAGTTCATAAAAAATCAAATTTTCATATTTGGTTTCTTTTAATTGAGGTAGCCATTTTATGTGCTCAAAAAATCGTTCCGGCTCCAAAGGCTGCGGTAGCCAGATTATCGATACAAAGTTTGCACCGAATTGCCAAGGCGATGAACGTGCGGTCGCACAACGAATCGATGAACGGTGGGTAGCTTGAACTATCCGCAAAAAAAATGGTAAATAATAACGCTACAGGCTATAACGACCTAACCGGAAAAACTCAATTAAAAAGGGAAGGTATATTCAGCATTGCATCTCAAACAAAAGCTATAACAAGCGTTGCTGCATCTGCTATTTAAAGACGACAAAATGCTGCTGGATGATCTTATATCAAAATATATTCCTGCGTTTAGAAAGTAAACTGTGCTGGAAAGTTCACTGCAATTGATACAAGCTATACATCAGTACCCGCTAAAAGGGAAATCACCATTAGGGATCTGCTGACACATGCTTCCAGCATGTCTATGCACAAATCGGCAGTAAGGAAGTCAATGCCATTTATGCAAAAAATGATACCACTGATAGCATTGACGTTTCAAACAGTACCCTGCCGGCGGCCATGAACCGCTTCGGGAAACTGCCGCTAATGCACCATCCGGATGAAGGATTTATCTATGGGTTAAATAACGATTGGCTGAATTGGTAGGTTGAAGTGATTTCAAGCAGTTTACTCAATGATTTTTTCAAAACCCGCATTGTAATTCACTGGGTTTGAAAGAGACTTATTTTTATCACATTAGGAAAGGCTGACAGACTAGTAAATTTAGATGCGGAAGAATCTTTCGGCCACCTTATAAAATCAGGCGGCTATAAGCTCAATGGACCAACGGTGGTGAACTATCTGTTGATCAAAAGCAAATATTATTCAGGTGGGCCGGACTTTCATCCACAACGTATGTTTATGCTATTTTTCTGCAAATGATATTAAATGACGGTAAATAAGATGGCATACAATTACTTATTCGTAAGACCGTAAGAATTATGGCTATTAGGAAGATTGGTGATCGTGGTTTGGGTGCTGCTAAATTTGGGGTGGACTTTCAGGTAGTAACAGAAAGGGGGCATTGCCCACACGACTGTTAATGAAGAAACTTTTAGCTGTGTCGGTGCTTTTACTACTTCTTACCGGATAGATTTAAAAGAAAAGATGGTGTTGCTTTTTTACCGGCACTTACAAAGAGGGTGTCTCGGCAATGTAGTAGAGAAGTGTGACGCATTGGTTTATTCGGCTCTTGCGGATTGACTGAACGAAACCGGTTGAAACTCGCAGATACCGTCATCATTGTTCAACTTTACTCAATTTTTGCAAACCAGAAAATTAAAGGCAGGCAAGATTTTCTTTCTTAATAAGGAAGCAGTTAAAAAAGGTTTGGACGTGATGCTATAGTGGATGACAGCTTCAAAAGTCTTTTGCTCGCTAATATTCCGCACGATTAAGAGTTCGACAAGTAATGCATTGTATTCCGACAAAAACTTTTCGCCATCTAAAACGGCATCACTTAGCAAAATTTCATGGTGCTTTGATTGAAAAACTTTCATGTGTGTTTTGATGATTAGCAGGTCAATTATTTATTTATTCGCTGGTTCCGTGACCCAACCTTTTTGAATCACAAAATTTGTTATTGATTCAATAAACGAGTACCGTACCCAAAAGGTTGATAAAGTAGAGAAATTAAATATAATGTCTCAATGATGTTTAACCATTGAGGCAGTGAAAGTGTTTACGATTAAACGTTTTACTCCTAATAAAATTTTTAATGAATTCTTTTAAGCAATTTATTCATTCATTGATTTTATCATCATTACCACCCAATACCATAATCTTCACCGTTGTTTGAACTTCCTCCCCAGAAAGAATTATGTTTCCAATCAAAAAAAATAGCATTAATCGGGCCGCTGGTGCGCTCTCCAAAACTGAGGGTGTACCCCATTTTAAGCAGTTCACTCCGAACACGCTCAGGAGTTTTGCTACCCAATAACAGATTGCCGGGTTTGGGCAAACGATCCGTAATTTTTGTTCCGCCGAGTGATAGCCATAGCTGATTGGTATTGATATTGGCCGCTTCGCAAGCCTGCTGCACCGTCATATTAAACTCCACCATATTTAAAAAGAATTGCAGCAGATTTTGCTCCTGTGTATCTCCGCCCTGCACTGCAAAAGACAAAAATGGCTTTCCGTCTTTCATAGCAAGTGTTGGGGTGAGTGTCACCCTTGGCCGCTTTCCGGGTGCAACTACATTGAAAGGATTGATGGTGCTATCCAGTACAAAACTTTGCATGCGCTGACTCATACCAATGCCGGTGTTGCCGGCAATACAGGCAGGCAACCATCCGCCACTCGGTGTAATAGATACTATCCAACCCTCTTTGTCAGCAGCTTCCACCGATGTGGTGCCACGCCATAAGCGATCATAATAGGCAGTCCCCTCCAAGGCCCCCTCCAAACCTCCCCCGAAAGGGGAGGCTTCTGTACCCTGCGATGCCAGGTCTGTTTCAGTTATCGGTGAGCTGGAATTCAATGCCTGCTGATCATGTTTTGGGATAGCACTTCCGGTTTTATTGGTAGTATCCTTGTAAGCAGCATGTTGCTTTAGCAATTCTGTATATGGATTCTGTTTTCCTTCAAAAAGATACGGATCGCCGGGTGCCACGTTGGGGTCATTCTTATCCTCCTTCATTTGGGAGGCCCTTAATTTTGCATACTCCTTACTTAGCAAACCCTTCATCGGTTCTACCGGCGGAAAATAGGGATCGCCATAATAAAAATCACGATCAGCAAAAGCCATGTTCATTGTTTGGTAAATGGTATGGATATATTGAGTGCTATTGTACCCCATTTTTTTAAGATCAAAATTTTCAAGTATGTTCAATGATTGTAACAACGATGGTCCTTGAGTCCACTGTTGTAATTTATAAACATTAATGCCCTTATAATTTACTTGCATTGGCTCTTCTTCCACCAGCTTCCATTTTGCAAGGTCTTCCATGGTGATAAGTCCACCTTGTTCTTTAGATCCTCTTACAAATTCTTTTGCGATATCGCCTTTGTAAAAGCGATCATTGGCCGCCATAATCGCTTGCTTTCTTGTTTTCTTTTTCCGCAAGGCATCTTGCTCCGATTCTACCATTTTAGTAAGGGTTGCCAACAAGTCTTTCTGTACAAATATTTCTCCCGCCTCAGGTGCTTCTCTTTTCTCACCGGTGTGGGGCAAGAAAACTTTTTTACTATAAGGCCATTGGCTAATTAGTTTTTTACCACGCTCCATACTGTTTGCGGTTTGTGCATCAATGGGATAACCGGCCGCCAGTTGCATGGCCGGATCCAACACTTCTTTCAAACTCATGGTGCCATATTCTGCAAGCATATAACAAATACCACCAGCGGTACCCGGTGTGGTTGCGGCAAGTGGTCCATACTCCGGCGGAAAATTAAAACCCTTGTTTTTAAAAAATTCTACAGTTGCACCAGTGGGTGCTACGCCCATCGCATTGATGGCAATTACCTTTTTTGTTTTGGGATTGTAAATCAATGCCTGCGTTTCGCCGCCCCAGCTTAAAACATCCCACATAGTGCAGGTAGCTGCCAGCATTGCACAGGCAGCGTCTACCGCATTTCCTCCTTTTTGAAAAATGATGCTTCCTGCAGTTGCTGCCAATGGTTTACCGGTAATAGCCATCCAGTTTTTGCCATGTAATGGTGGCTTTTGTGTTTGCTGAGCAAAACTGCCGGTTGAGAAATGATACGATACAAGAAAAAAAAAGAAAAAACGGTTCATAAATAATTTTTTTAAAGTTAGGGAAAGGTATGCGAAGGAAAGGATGTTGTTTGGCAGAGGGCGTATTTAAAATTATCGCAGCTCGGTGCAGGGTTGCCAACCTTTTTTAATTGGTTTTTAGTAGAAAAGAACCTGAACAAGGTTGGCAACCCTGCCGACAATTTTAAATTCACCCTTGGCATACGGCTGTTAACCCGCCTTTGCAACAGCAACAATTTTGTTATTGATTATAAAATATACCTTTACGGCTGCTCATTTTTTTAATAAACAGTGCTATATAAGAATAACAGATCACAATAACGATTCTTAATCAACTAACTAAACACTGCCTTAATATGCTGGTATTGTTGATTTGTTTAGAGTACCATTCAATTGTGCAGGCTATTGCAAAGACAACCCTTTTACGTTCGTTATATAAAATCCCCGGCAAACAAACACAATGTATTTTGCGTTTAGGATATATCTTTGATACCATTTTATATTTATGAGAATAACAGATCACATTTTACAGGCAAAGGATACCCTCGTTTCATTTGAAGTTTTACCTCCACTAAAAGGAAAAACGATACAGTCGATTTACGATCATTTGGATCCTTTGATGGAATTTAAACCTGCGTTTATCAACGTTACCTATCACCGCAGCGAAACCATGTTTAAGAAAAAGGCTGATAGTACTTTCGAAAAGGTAGAGGTTAGAAAACGCCCGGGTACAGTTGCAATCTGTGCGGCTATAAAGAATCATTACAATATTGATACGGTTCCCCATTTAATTTGTGGCGGTTTTACCAAAAGGGTTACTGAGGACGCATTAATCGATCTTAACTTTTTAGGCATCGACAATGTGTTGGTGTTAAGAGGTGATGCGGCAAAAAATGAAGCCAACTTTGAACCAGAGCAGGATGGTCATGCTTACGCAGTGGACTTATTAAAACAAGTGGTTGATTTAAAAAACGGTATTTACCAGGAAGAAGATATTAAGAACGGTGGTAAACCCGATTTTTGTATTGGCACTGCCGGCTACCCCGAAAAGCATTTTGAAGCGCCCAATTTACAGACGGACCTGTTACATCTAAAAGAAAAAGTAGATGCTGGCGCCGACTACATTATGACCCAAATGTTTTTTGACAACAATAAATTTTATCAGTTTGTAAAAGATTGTCGTGCCATTGGTATTGATGTGCCGATTATACCAGGGCTAAAGCCAATCACAAATAAAAAACAACTTTCAATTTTACCCAAACTATTTCATGTTGATATTCCCACTGATTTATCGGATGCCATCTTGAAAGCTAAGACGGACGAGGATATGGAGCAAATTGGTACCGAGTGGCTTATTCAGCAATCCAAAGAATTGAAAGCATTTGGTGTGCCTGTATTACATTATTATACGTTGGGAAAGCCTAAAGTGATTTACAATGCGGTGAAGGGTGTTATCTAAAAACCGGACCTGCAAATGTTTTCATTTAATCAATGCAACGCCTGCATCAATCATATGTGAACGAATAAGTAAGCCCATTAGGATCAAACATTTTGGTGGGCATATCCCGTAAATTGTATTCATATCCTATAACAACAGCAGTGCCGCCCGGGTTTTTAATTTTCACTACATTGTTTGGGCTCACAAAAAATGAGATCAGCACATCCGGTCTACGCTTCATTAAAAAATAGGGATTTTTTTTATTGTCAAATTCATAATAGGTAATAACGCCCTGTATGTTGGTTTCAACAAGATTGCCCCTTGCATCATACTTAAAAGTGGAAATATGCAGGTTGGTACCCCCGCCACTGGTTGTTTGCATATCTACCCTTCCAACTGAATTGTATGTGTATTCAATCGTTGAGTTTTCCTTTCTAATTTTATAAATTCTACCAGCATTGTCATACTCAAAAGTGCTATAAGTACGAATGCCCGACTGTGGGTCACATTGAGCGATGCTGCTGGAGTAAATGCCCCGGTTTACCAACTTTACAGAATCTAATCTTTTGTTTTTGTACACATAGGTGCACTCGTCGGAAGGAACAGTACAAGAGTAATAACTTTCATCTTTTTTTAACTGGCCGTCATCATTGTAATCAAAATTTTCATGAATATTACCATTCACTGTAATTCTACGTAACTGTAATTGACTATCCTGATTGCTTTGCTTTGAACATGCAACTATGGTTAGTGACAAAATCAGTAAAATCGAAAACTTTCTCATATTATTTTATGTTAGATGTCTCGTACTTCATCCCTGTACAAGGTGAATAATCAGGTTATGTCCTGTAGATTATTGCATGGGATGAGTTTGCAAATGGTTAACCGCTTATTTTTAAGATAACTATATTTTCAGTGCAACAAGCTCCGGATGCTACTGCTGTGGTTGCTTTAACCTCTCCACTAATTGTAATCAGTAAGTTATCCTCCTGAAACTCCTTTGCCAGATTGCATGGAACCAGCCTGGTAT
>JBGSMI010000353.1:0-8664 GCA_041740215.1 Ferruginibacter sp. | reverse complement strand
TTGTAAACCGTATCGTTTTAGCATTAGGAGTTGAAACAGAAGAAAAAGCCGGGGAAGGATATAAATATTAAAATATAATAGTAATGACAATTCAACAATCGGTACAGATTATTTTTCAGCAACTGGAAGACTCATTGGTGCAGTTAACCAATGAACAATATTGCAAAAAGATTGACACACTTTCAGGGGCAACCGTTGGCCAGCATGTAAGGCATGTAGTGGAAATGTTTGTTTGCTTGCAGGATGGATACGCCACAGGCATTGTAAATTATGAAAATAGAAAAAGAGACATTACCATTGAATCGTCGAATGAAGTAGCCATCCATTTAATGCAGCATATTAATACATCTTTATTCATTAAAAATAAAGAACTAATACTGGAAGCTGGTTTTGATGAAAACAGCTTTGAATTAAACCAGATACCCACTAATTATTTTAGAGAGATAGCTTATAACCTGGAGCATGCCATCCACCACATGGCATTAATTAAAATCGGGATTAATGAAGTGTCTGAAGTAACACTGCCCGAAGGCTATGGAGTTGCTTCTTCTACTATTAAATACCGGCAGCAACTTGCACATTAAGTGCTGTAAACAAATCAATGAAACGAAAAGCAATTAGAAGAATAATAATCATTGGTATTTCACTTTTGTGCTGGTTGGTATTTGCACAGAGTTGCATGAAATTCAAAATAAGCGATGCGGCAGAAAAAAACAATTTGCTGCCGCTGGTGTGTTGTTACAAACCGAAACAGTTAAGGTAGATGGATTTAAATTACATTATGCAAAAACGGGCAATGACAGTTTTCCCACTTTGTTTTTTCTGCATGGTTCTCCTGGCAGTTGGGATGCTTTTAGTGTTTACATGCAAGACAAAGATTTATTAGCCAGATACCGGATGGTTTCTATCGACAGGCCGGGGTTTGGCTACAGCCAGTTTGGTGATGCAAAAAATCTGTCACAACAATCCGCCATTATAAGCCCATTATTAAAAAAGCTGCAAAACGGCAAACCTTTTTGTGTAGTAGGCCATTCATTAGGCGGCCCGATGGCAGTAAAATTAGCAGCAGATAATCCAGGCTTTTTTAAAGATGTTGTTCTGTTAGCAGCTTCCGTTGACCTCGCCGAGGAACAACCAGAGAAATGGAGAGGGTTTTTATTACATAGCTCACTGCAATATCTTTTGCCGGGTGCATTCAGGCCAAGTAACCAGGAAATATGGTACTTAAAAAAAGACCTTCAGCCATTGGCCAAACAGTTTTCTTCCATCAATGCTGATGTTTGGATAGTGCATGGTGATAAGGATAATTTTGTTCCTGTAGGCAATGCAGCGTATGCACAAAAAATGTTCACCAATGCCAAAAACATACAAGTAAATATTTTAAAAGGTGCTCCACATTTTATTCCATGGAAACCCTGGTATGAGGATGTAAAAGCAGTGTTGCTGAAAATAGATATGGCTCAGCAATAAACTGGTAAATTTACAAATAGTATAATGTTTACTTTCGCTTTTAGATATGAAGCAGCAGAAAAACAAAATGCAAAATGTAAATTTCAAAAGCATTGATGATTTCCTTGAGTTTCTGCCGGATGACGAATTAAAAATGGTAGAATTATTACGTAAAATAATTTTAAATTGCCTGCCTGATATTGCTGAAAAACTATCTTATAATGTTCCTTTTTATAAGAGGCATAGAAACTTATTTTTCATCTGGCCTGCATCTGTTTTATGGGGAAACAAGAAGACTTATACTGGAGTAAGATTAGGGTTTACCAATGGCTATTTGATGAATGATGAAAATGGTTACCTTGATAAAGGTGACCGCAAACAGGTTTATTTTAAAGACTTTGCAAGCATCACAGCAATTGATATTGACTTATTGAAATCTTACATTTATGATGCTGCAACAGTTGATGAAGCCTTTAAAAAGAAAATAAAATAACACCAATAATAAATTTTAGAAATTACTTGTCAGGGAAATATTTAATCCCGTAGCTGCTGGTAATAACCTGCAAACACCACCCACACAAACTAAGCCTGCTCTTTGTCTCCCATAACTGAGTAATAATTTATGTGGGCCAGTAGTATAACTTCCGCCAGCATTATAATAGTGAATTTGCTTATTGCTAATGCCATAGTTATACATATCACTTGCAAATACGCTAAAGTGTGGGGCATAACTCAATTCCGCCAAAATGCCCATCCAGTTTCCTTTGTCCTGTTTAGAAAACAGATGTTGCAGTTCGGTACGGATAGCTTTTTTAGGGGCATATTTATACAAAACATCTGCTACTACAATAGTTGATTTTATGCTGGCATAATTTCCACCTTCCACCACCGACTTGTTATAAAATATTTGCTGCAGTAAATACGAAGTTGTCCATTTAGCCGAAAGCTTCTTTTTTACAGAAAGATTAATATCGCTGTAGAATAATTGTTTTCCTGCACCCAAAAAACTGCTTTCAAAACTGGTAGCCGTTTGTGAAGTTATTGGCAAAGCATGATAGCGTGAATAATTTAGTGTAAGGCTCATCCCGTATTTGCCACCCAACTTTGTATTTTTCGGAATAGAATAATAAAGGTCTGTCTGTCCGCCTGTTTCGCCCAATGCCTGGGCATTGTAAACATAAATATTGGAGAGATAATATTCCTGTTGCTTAGTGAGTGCAGGGATATAATTGACCAGTACCAGGCTTTGGTCTGCATTGCGATCGGTTCTGAAATCCATATTTTCTAATCTTCTAAGATTAAGATTAAAGCCAAGATTTTTTTTTGTAAATCCATAGTTTACCAACAATGCTTTACCTGTATTTATATTTTGCAGATTGGCTGCATGTGGGTCTTTACTCTTTACAACACACTCAGCAGAAACTGTATGATAGCTATTTGAATAATCCAATCTTCCACTAAAAGCATTTGCCGTTGGTTTAAAATCAGGGTCGGGGCCTGTGTATTGCTGATAGCGGCTTACAAGGCTTGCGCCAACGGAAAATGATTTCTCATTATTTGCCTGCGATGGATTTATTATTCTCCAGTTTGCATCAACAGCCCTTACTGTACCATCACTATTTTCAAAGTTCTTTCGCTGTTTGCCATAAATAAATTTAAAATCAAGGTTACTGGTTGGTTTAAGATTAATGCTAACACCTTCCATCGCATTATTAATTCCTAACTGTCGGTTCTCCCAACTGCGAAAAACTAAACCGCTTCCAAACTGTTCGTAAAAATTACCGACCGTTAAACCAAATTTCCTTTCCTGGTAGGAAAAATATTTTTGAACAAGTTTTGTTTCGTTCAATATAAATGGATAGCCCTGTAAAGAAGGCAGGTATGCTTCATATTGTATGCCTGCTGAAAACTCTTGTAACCGGTAATCAAATTTTAAATAATTATTAGAGCCTATCCTGTCTTGCGGAAAAACGGCATTCGTACCAATGTCTTTTACATACAATTGATTATTGGTTTCAAAAGAACCACTAATGTTTCCAAACTTGCCAAAATCAATTTGAGCAAAAAGATGAAATGGAACTATCAATAAGATAAATAGGGTAAGCTTTCTCATAGTTTGGTTGCAGCTATTTGCTGATTGATTTTTTCAAATAGTACCGCTTCATCACCCGGCACGTATCCGGTTTTTTGGTACACTATTTTCCCTTCATTAACCATCATAATAAAAGGGATATTACTAACATTGAAAGCCCTTTTTACTTCATTGCTTTCATCTAAATAGATTTCAAAATTCCAACCTCTTGATTTTACCATCGGCCTTACCTTTTGTACAGTTCTTGCTTCATCGGTTGAAATAGCAATTAATTGAAAAAGAGGATTTTTCGTTTCATCCAACTTTTCCTGCAAAGCATCCAGCTCATTAATACAGGGCAAACACCAGGTTGCCCAAAAACTAATAATGGTTATTTTAGTAGTATCTATGGCTGTTTTCAACGATACGGTAGTGCCATGTAAATTTGTAAGTGGCATATCGGGCAAACCCGGTTGAGCTGAAATAGTAGCAACAAATAGAATGAAAGAAAATGAAATGAGAAATATTGATTTAATATTCATTGTAAGTAATGGTGATTGAATAATTAAAACGTGTAGTTTACCTATTTTATTTCATACCTGCTGTCGCCTGAACGACAAGCTAAAATATTACCTGAAACCATTTCCCGTACTAGATTTAAGTAATATCTTTAAGCTATGAAAAATTACGTTTATCCTATTTTGATTTTATATGCATCTCTTCTTTTTTCCTGTTCAAAAAATAAGGATACTACAGTGCCCAAAGAATTGAGGGTTGAAATAAATACACCAACTGTTTATGATGATGGATTAGATGAATTAGTTGTAACTGTTTTTGACGCAGATAATATAAACGTAACATCCAATAGTCAGATACTAATAGATAATAATCCAATTAGAGGAAATATATTTAAATCAAATGGCGCCAAAAATTATACGGTAAAAGCACTGCTCAATAGTAAAGAGTCAAACTCTGTTACGTTTAAAGCTATCCGGCATGATGTAAGTAAATTTAGTAAAAAGATAACCATCGAAGAATTCGCAGGAATGTGGTGTAGCTTTTGTACCCGGTTTACCTACCTGATTGATACAATGGTAAGAAACAATAATAAAATAATACCTGTTAGTGTTCATTCCGGCGATATTTTGCAGTACGTTTTTGTTAATCAAATGCGCCAAAAATTTCAATCCACCGATTTTCCATCAGCTTATGTAAGCCGTTTTAGAATATGGGATGAATCATCAGCTTTGTTACAGAGCGAACTAAACCGGAAGTCAAAATGCGGCCTCGCCATCAACACATCAATTAATAATGATGTAATTAATGCCACTGTAAAAGTTAAGTTTGATATTACAACTTCAGAAAGCTTAAATATTGTGGTACTGTTACTCGAAGACAGTCTTGTATATCCCCAATCAAACTATTATGATTCACAACCCACAAGTCCCTTTTTTAATTTAGGAGACCCAATACAAAATTATCGGCACAACAATACAATGAGAGTCGCAGTAACAGATATTTTTGGGGATGTAATTCCGGTTACAGCACAAAAGAAGAATGAAACCTGGGAAAAGACTTATACAATTAATGCTTCGGGTTATAAAATTGCCAACTGTAAAGTGGTGGCTTTTGTACAGTACACTCAGAATACTGTGACCCATTGGGGAGTCTTAAATGCACAAGTAGCAAGAGCAGGAAATAACGCAGATTTTGATTAAGGGAAAATTTATATTTTGCTTCATATCATATCAGCTTCGCCCTTAGAAATTCGTAAATATTTAATTGGCAATAGTGTAAAAAATATTTGTTTTTTTGCCGTTCCCTTCGGGCGGGCTATTCACTGCAATCTTCTTATCAGAAGGATTTGCGTTGCTATCCCTAACGGGAACGTTCACAAATTTCGGAAAGTTATTTAATACAGACCGGCGCAGTACACCCGCCTTATTTCTTTTACGCCTGCGGCAAAAAAGCCGGGAGAACTGCACCGGATAAAGATATTGGTCATTGAGATTGGATCGTGCCTCTCCAACCACAATTCTCGATTATTCAAATTTTTCAGAAGCCATAATGATTGCCGCAAAGAAGACTTTGGAAAACTATTGTAAAGCCCCGATGCAGTACACCATGATTATTTCTTTTACGCCTGCGGCAAATAAACCAGAAGAACTGCACCGGATAAACATATTGGTCATTGAGGTTGGTTCGTACCTCACCAAACACAATTCCAGATTAATCAATTTGTAAAGTTGATTAAATGATTGCTCAAAAGATAGACCTGACAAAAACCATTGCAGAGACCCGGCACAGTAAACCCGCCTTATTTCTTTAACGCCTCCGGCAAATAAGCCAGGAGAACTGCACCGGATAAAGATATTGGTCATTGAGATTGGCTCGTTCCTCACCAAACACAATTCCAGCTACTTCAAATTATAAAGACACTTCAAAGCAGATTTTATAAGAATCTACTTTTAAAAAACTCATTCATCCTTATCTGACGCAAATTTCTTGACAGGCTTTTGCAAAAGCAAGGTCTGCACCTCCATTGCATTGCGGCTTGCCATAGGTTTTGTAAAAATATGCGCTGCGCTTTCGTTGCTTTTGCGGCATAAACCGCCCGCCTGTCCGGCTGTCCAGTCGGGCTTTTTATTCCACAGTCAACGAAATATTTTCACAAAAACCTTGCTTTTACCAAATCCTGTTTCAAGGCCGGGTTGCTACGATTAGAACGAACGAGGCTCATGCCGAGTTTAAACATTTATTAACTCCCGATAGCTATCGGGATAAAATTATCAATCATGGAAATGACAGCAAGAATTACAGGTGATGCCAAAATCAGCACCCTGAAAAATGACAAACAGGTAGTGAATTTTAATGTAGCCATTAACGATAGCTACAGGGCAAAAGGCAGTAATGAACCAACAAAAATTGTGACGTATGTGCAATGTGTTTATTGGGTCAATCCCGGTGTTGCTCAATACCTCACCAAAGGAACATTGGTGGAGTTGCAAGGCCGTGTTGGTGCAAATGCCTACATGGGTAAAGATGGTGAAGCCAAAGCCACACTAACCTTTCATGTAAACACCATTAAGCTACACGGAAGTGCAGGTGTAAAAAATGAAACACCAGTTAAAGAAAATGCCGGAGCAATTTTAGAACCTGCAGACGACTTACCATTTTAGAACAGAAGGCTAACGGGCATTGGCAAAATGCTGATGCCCTTTTTAAAAATTATTTTCAAAATTTAAAATTAACAATCATGGCACACAATTTAAATTTCAACGAACTAACAGGCAAACACAGTTTCTTTTCAGTAAAAGAAAAAGCCTGGCATGGCCTGGGACAAATAGTAGAAGGTTACCCAACCAGTGCAGAAGCATTAAAATTTGCAGGGCTTGATTATACGGTAGCTAAAAGAAAACTGTTTACCTATGATAACGAAAACGAAACAGCCAACGAAGACATCGAAATAAAAATTCCTGAAATTGAAGTACCCAATTTTTATGCTACTATCAGAACAGATAACGAAACTGTTTTAGGTGTGGTAGGTAAAGACTATGAGGTGGTACAGAATATTGATGCTTTTAGTTTTTTTGATGCTATTGTTGGAGGCGATGGCATACAATACGAAACCGCAGGGGCATTGGGAAAAGGAGAACGGATTTTTATTACCGCTAAATTGCCCAACTATATCAAAGTGGGTAATGATGATTTTATTGAGCAGTATTTATTTTTAACTACTTCCCACGATGGTGGCGGCAGTATTACCGCAGCCTTTACTCCCGTTAGGATTGTCTGCAATAATACTTTAAATGCAGCCCTTCGCAACCATAGCAATGCTTTTAAAATAAGGCATACCGCCAATGCAAAAGAACGTTTGGAAGAAGCCCACAAACTAATGGGAATTACAAACAATTTAAGCATCCAGTTAGAAGGTGTTTTTAACCAGTGGGCTAAGATTCGTATTACAGACCCTGAAGTAAAGAAGTTGATTCAAATGGCATTGGTACCTAACAAAGAAGTGTTGCAAAATATACAGACTGGTAAAGATGATGAATTATCCACCTGTTTTAAAAACATGACCGATGCAGCTTTTGAATATGCTATGACAAATGAAACCCAGCAACTGGAAACTACAAAAGGCAGCTTGTTTGGTGCTTACTATGCTGTTACTGGATATTTTCAAAATGTAAGGACTTACAAAAATGAAGAAGCAAAACTGAAATCCTTATTGTTTGGTGGTACAGGACAATTGAGGACACAAAAAGCATTTCAACTTTGTGAGAGTTTTGCAAAGGCTGAGCTAATGGAATTTTACAATTAAGATTTTTAAGGGGCAAACAGAAAAGTTTGCCCCTTACTTTATGAGATTTTTAAAGGCTGGAAACGAGCCGCACTTGAGGGTGCGGCTCGTTGGCTTAATGCAATATTTTGGCAATTATAGTCTTTCAATATTTAATTTTATTCTTTCAAGCAATGCTTCAAAATCCGGCTGGCCATTATAATAAAGTGCCGCAGTTTCTTTATATCTTTTTATGAAGTCTGCTTTTACCACAGCATCATTCAATAGAAATGCTTCATTTTCTACAATGGGAATCGCCCTATCTACAGCCGGAAACCTTTTTTGCTTATGAGCCAGGTATTCAGGTGTGCCGATAAATTTCTGTACGGCATCATCGCCCAGCAGGCAATACACATCATAATACTGGCGCATGAAATTCGGCCGTTCCTGTTCACCGCTTTGCTCCTTCCTGAATTTTGTTGCAATGGTCTGGAGCTTTTCAACAAATGTATAGCCCCTGTCATAGCAAACAATATCAATGGCCCTATTATCAATGATATCAATGCCTGCAGTTTGTTTGGCTTTATCAAAAGCCCACGAACTGATGCTAAGCTTTTGATTAGGTGTTATAGTATCAAACCCTGCTTCCAGCAATATTCCTTCTTTAACACCCTCAATTTTATCAAAAACGTTTTTGTAAATTAATCGTACACCACCGCTGCGATAATAATCAGGATCATCAAATGCAGTATCTCTTTCTGCAGCAACAATTCCATCTATTTTAATATTTGCAGCTAACCAGTTGTAGAACTCCTTCCTTGCTGTAATATTTGCCGGCTTCGTATTATTCGGATTTTCATTGATC
>JBGSMI010000341.1:0-5701 GCA_041740215.1 Ferruginibacter sp. | reverse complement strand
CCGATCTTTGTTACACATGCTGCTTTTACTACACTAAGAGAAATTGGTGTGGAAAAAAAAATATTTGCAGATAGTGTAAAAGCGAGTTACCCTGATGTTTGGAACGGATATAAAAACGTTAAGAAATTAAAATCACCTCTTTATATCATCCACAGCAATGCAGATAAAACAATACCCATTTGGATGGGAGAGGCTTTGGCAAAAAGTGGAGGAAAGAAAGTGAAGTTTTTGAAATTAGAAGACACTAAACACAACGTTGTTTACGAAGACCCAACTGACAAAACATGGAAAAATATGTTTGCTTTCATACTCGAAGAATAAGTGTTACAAAACGGTTGAGCGATACGAATCATGGCTTTAAAGTCAGGGTGAGTGCGACAACAAGTTTTGAAAATTCTCAGCCTGCGTTAGTGTCTCACGAATGCAAGGTGTGGTTCGTGAGACATGAACCTAGGTGTGGAGTTCGTTGCTAAGAATGAAGTCACCCCATGTTTTAAAATAGATTGACCAACAACTTAACATTATTAGTAGATAGAAACTTGAGTTTGATAAAACTAAAAAGAACTAGATGAAAAATAAATTTTTGATAATCACTTTTCTATTGATAGCATCAATCAGTAAAGCCCAACAAAGCCCTTTTCAGAAAGCATTTCCGTTAATTGACGGTTATATTGATAGCTTAATGAAAAACTGGAATATTCCTGGATTGGCTCTTGGGATTGTTTACAAAGACCAGCTCATCTATACAAGAGGCTATGGTTACCGGGATCTTGAAAATAAATTGCCTGTTCAATCCACAACCATTTTTCCTATTGGCTCCAATACAAAACTCTTCACGGCAACCGCTGCCTGCATGTTCGCGGAAGAAGGAAAACTACATCTTGATAAACCGGTAAGAAACTATATGCCTTCTCTAAATTTCAACAATGACGAGTTAAATGCAAAAGTTACTATTCGAGATATGCTTTCTCACAGAACAGGCGTACCCAGATATGACGGTATCTGGAAAGTTTATCCGTTTTCACGTAAAGAAATGATTGATAAAATGTCGCAAATGAAACCTCAACTTGGTTTACGTGAAGGGTATATCTATAACAATATGATGTATGTTGCATCAGGCGCTGTTATGGAGGGTATCAGTGGCATAAGTTGGGAAGATATTATTCGAAAGAGATTTTTTCAATCATTACAGATGAACGCTTCTTGTTTTAGCAATGAGGATATGATGAAATCAGGGAATTTTTCCTACGCATATTTTGAGCCCGACAGCACACGTAAATTACAAAGGATAAACTGGTTAACAGTAAACGATGCAGTAGGCCCTGCAGGCACTATTAAAAGTAATGTTGAAGATATGAGCCATTGGATGATTGCTCAATTAAATGCAGGTAAATACAAAGGTGAACAAGTCATACCGCAAACTGCAATAAAACAAACACGCATACCTAACACGATTGCTGACAAAGAATCAAAATGGGATGAACTATCTAATTCAATTTATTGTCTTGGCCGCACAATACAGACATATAAAGGATACAAGATTGCCATGCATACCGGTTCTATTGACGGCTACTATTCTAATCTAACTTTCGTTCCTTCGGAAAACATAGGGATTTTTATGGTTCATAATAGCGTTTCTGCAGAGAGTATCAGACCCATAATGGCTTTCCCGGTTATTGACTTGTTGCTGAACCTCTCTAAAACTTCATGGAGTGAACGATACATGAAAGAATATTTGAAAAGCAAAGCTGATTCCAAAAGGCAAAAAGATTCTGTCAATGCCACGCAGGTAAAAAATACCATCCCTTCTCACTCATTAAACAATTACATAGGGAAGTATACCAATCCAATGTATGGAGAAATGAATATAGAGATACAAAACAATCAGTTGTTACTCAGTTTACGTGGCCAAAATTCATTACTCTATCATTTTCATTATGATCAGTTTAATACAAAAGAAGAAGCAACTGGTAAACCGGATTTTCGCATCAACTTTTTTACAAACAGTAAAGGTGAAATTGACAGATTTAGTGTGCAACTATTTGGCAACACTGCTGAATTTGTCAAGAAACAATAAATAACAAGCACTCAGACTTTTTACTTCGCAGCAATGTCTCGGCCCTTGCCGGACGTTGCGTTTAATAGTCTCAAATCATTGTTATCAGCAGCGCAACTTCCCCTTTGGGAGAAGTTGCTGAGAAGTAGGGTTCGTGAGACACGAAGGCGTGGACATCCGGGAATATTTAACATCACTAAAAATGAACTTTATGACAATACACAATCTATTCTCAGCTATGGAAATCGTTTTTGTCATAGCTGTTTTAACAATTAGCTGCAGCACAAATAGCAGCGTAACAAAAACCAACACAACAAATAGTAAGGAAATAGCCATTCCAAAATATATTCCTGCTAATCGGGCATTGCATGAAACAATCGTTGCTTTGGATAAATTATATTGGAACGCCTACAATAGAGGAGACTCTACAACACTTTTTAACTTAATGGCAGATGATCACGAGTTTTATCATGACATAGGTGGGCCAACCTTTTCAAAAGAAAAAATGAAGGTTAGGCTAACAGACTTTATCAATCGGGATGAAGGAGTCGTGGGTAAAACGGTGGAAGGAACGATTGAAGTTTATGAAATGCCTGATAACGGAGCCCTACAACTATCGTATCGGCGTTTTTATGATAAAAAGAATCCTGAATGGACAGCACCTGCAAGAGCAGTTGTTCTATGGAAAAAACACCCAATGGATGGCTTCGTTCACGGGTTTTTAGTCTTCATGAAAATCCTATAAAACCATAGTTGAGTCCTCTAAGTATTTTCTCAATTTTTATTCAAAAAAAATGATACAAACCTCAACCAAACAATTAATTACATCATCGGAAGGTGAGGCGGCAAATGCCTTACAAGAAACCACCCGTTTCCCTGCCCTTAACGAGAATAAAAATTTAAGGTATTTCTCTTTTATTGCTTTGTATTTTTCGCAAGGCATTCCGGAAGGTATTACGTTTTTAGCCATTCCTGCCTGGATGGCAATCAATGGTAAATCAGCCATTGAAATAGCTACTTATGGGGCAATTATTGCCATTCCATTTAGCTTTAAAATCATATTAGCTCCAATGATGGAACGGTTTACCTTTTTGCCTATGGGACGCAGACGACCTTGGTTGCTGCTAGGGCAATTTGGCATTTTTTGTAGTTTAATTGGCTTATCCTTTGTGCCAGACCCTCTGAATAACCTTACTCAGCTCATAGTTGCTGTGGTGTGTGTACACGTTTTTATAATGTTTCAAGACATTGCTACCGACAGCCTGGTGATTGATATTGTACCCATCGAACAGCAAGGGAAAGCCAATAGCTTTATGTGGGGTTCCAAAACTGTGGGTTTATCTATTGCTTTAGCGTTGGGAAGTTGGCTTATTAATCAATATGGGTTTTCCTATTCAATTCTATTGATGTCTATATCTATTTGTTGGATAATGTTATTACCACTTCTGTTGCGGGAACGGCAGGGCGAAAAACTATTGCCTTGGTCATCAGGACAAACTTCACCAGAAGCAGTATTGCTCAAAATGGATAGTTGGAGTAAGCTCTTTTTTTCCTTTAAAAAAGTAGTACTGTTACCCAATACCCTATTGGTATGTCTTATAGTGTTTCTCTCCAAATGTGCATTAGATTATTTACGAACGCTGCTTCCCATTTTTAGCATCCAGGAACTGGGCTGGAACAACGTTGACTATTCCAATATCTATTCAACATCCAACCTTGTCGGTGGGATTATCGGGATGGTTATAGGCGGAATCCTCATTGCCCGTTTTGGCACAGTGCGAGTGTACCAAATTTGCATTCTTTTAGCAGGATTACTCACCGCATCTATGGGAGTTTTCATATTACTTTGGCAAAATGCGATTTATGTTTCGGCATTTATAGCCATTTTTAATTTAATGAACACTTTAATTATTATAAGTTCAAACGCTACTGCAATGCTAGTTTGTTGGAAGCGGATTTCTGCCTTACAATTTACCTTTTTTATGACCTTGGCTAACCTTGGAATGTCTGCAGGAGCGGCATTTTTTGGGTTTATCCGTAGCCATTTCGATTGGCAAATCATCTTTTTGGTTTTTACATTAATGGTCATTGCGGTAGCGGTGCTGTTGCAGTTTTTGAAGGTAAAAACGCATTTGCAACAAGTGGATGTTTTAGAAAATAACTATTTGGAGAAAGAAGCGACTTTGATTAATCAAGCTAGTTAGTAAAAAAAGATCAAATGAATAAATAAGGATAACGAAACAAAAAAAATTATGACCACAATCTTCAAACCCAGAATTCAATCTGTAGACATTTTAAAAGAAATAAATATCGTTTTTATGAGAAAGTTATGGTGTTTTTATCAAACTGAAAGGAAAGATTTTTTTGTCGAAAAATATCCATTCCTAAAACACCTGAATAGTTAGAAATGATACCATTAGCAATAAAATCGATGATTTGGATGGGATGGTTTTTGAAATGTGTGCCAAAAACTTCTATTGAATCAATTTTGAAAACATCGGCAAACATTCGACCGTTGGCAGTTTCAACTTCCACTTGTCCTAAAGTTTCCTTGAGGTTAATTTGTTCTATGTATAAAATATTTTTGTCAAGATATGTGTCGGTTGAACCAGTATCGAGCAAAAACGGCAATATGCTGTCGCCATTGATTTCAACGTGGACTATTATCAAACCATCGTTTTCGAGCCATTCAAATGGATACGTAGTTGTTTTCAAGATGGTTTTTGGATTGTTCGTAATAAACCAATATGATAATTTGATTTAATTTTTCCAGTATAAGTTATGGTAAATTTTTTAAAACCTTCACGTCTTTCTCCACCTTCGATACTCGCCACACGCTTGTCTTGGTGGTGGGACACGACAATGCCGCTAACAATTTGCATACCTTCAAAAATAGGATTGCCAATAACTACCCATTCGTCAGGATATTGTTTTTTAATGTTTTCCCAAGTTACTATTTCATTATCAATAAGTTCCATAATCGAAATGCTTAATTGTAAAACAAATTTATTTGTTTTTAGTCTATTTTTATAACAATGTAACAATTTTAATTCATGACAACAATTACAAAACCCAGAATACAATCTATAGACTTACTAAAAGGTTTGGTAATAGTTATAATGGCCATTGACCATGTAAGAGATTATTTTCATTATTCATCTTATTTCTTTGATGCAACTGACCCTGCACTTACTACCATTCCCCTTTTTTTTACACGGTTTATTACCAACTTTTGTGCTCCTGCATTTAGTTTTTTGGCAGGGGTTTCTGCCTTTATAGTTGGTAGAAAAAAGACAGCAGCGGAATTATCCAGCTTTTTACTCAAACGTGGACTTTGGCTAGTTTTTGTAGAATTGGTAATTATGAATTTTGGCTGGCATTTTGATATTACCTTCCATTCAGTAAGTTTTCAGGTAATTTGGTCATTGGGTATCAGCATGATTTTGTTGGCAGGGCTGATACACCTTTCTAAAAAAGCGATATTTATTTTTAGTTGCGTATTAATTTTTGGACATAATTTGTTGGATACCATTCACTTCGATAACATTTTATGGACATTTCTTCATGAACGTAAAGTGTTTTTGACAACACCGAACCATGAGTTTAGAGTCGGTTATGCTATAATACCGTGGGTGGCGGTAATGT
>JBGSMI010000023.1:0-5664 GCA_041740215.1 Ferruginibacter sp. | reverse complement strand
GACCAGCAAAGAGGATTGCATTCAATAATACAATTTCTTGGACTTGTTGGTCAGCCCTTAAAAACACCGGCTATCCCGGCACGCCGCTGTTGCGTCTCCGACCAACAGCCGAAGTGCTAACCAGCAAAGAGGATTGCATTTACCAATACAATTTCTTGAACTTGTTGGTATGCCCTTTATAACACCAGCTATCCCGGCACGCCGCTGTCGTGTCTCCGACCAACAGCCGAAGCGCTAACCAGCAAAGAGGATTGCGTTTACCAATACAAGTTGTCTACTGATTTGCATACTCAGTTCGGCCTTTGTTCATATATCATTTAAGGCAACAGGCATTTCCAAAAAAACCAAGTTGCATTTATTATCAACAATCGAAGTATAACCTGGTTTGCCCATCACTGTAAAATAAAATAGCTACATATCTATCGATTACAACGCTTCGCCTGATCGTGAAAACACGCAACAGCAGCGTTCGGTATAGAAAATAGTTTTAAACGCAGAACTCCTGGTCATTCTCTGTATGCGCTTGTCTTCGTTGGTATGTGTCACGGAGATTAATAATAGGGAAGACGTAACAATCCTGCGCCTGCGTTGTAAATTATATTGCTAAATGCTAAAATCTTCCAATACCTACTGCTCCATTTTTTCCTCTTTAATATCTCCCTGAAGTATTTTATTGATGGAGGTGGTGGCGTCTTTCAATAGATAAATCGCAGTTCCTTTTTCCCGGGCATAATTATTTTCTATTGTGCCAATGGTGGTAACCGTTTTAAACAGTTTTCTTTCTTTGCTACGTTCCTTGTCATCGTCATCGGCATTCTGGATTAGGATCACATTTTTGATCTCCATTTTTTGCAACGGAAACCAATTGATATAATCTGCACTCAACGATACTGCGCCAATATTTTTGTGTTTTGAATAATAATTGATAGCGCCCGCCTGTCCATAGTTATCGCACAGCACCAGTGTGTTTTCTTTATCAGCAAGGCTTTCAAAAGCACTGTCTGTTTTTTGCGCCAATTCAGTCCAGCCAAGCATGTCGGCAAAGTCCTGTGGTAGTTCGTGATCTTTACCATCTTCCCAGCGCAGCATGCCCATTGATTTTAGCTTTTCATTATTCTTTACTATATCAGCCGGACTTAATATTGGAAACGCAATTTTTATGAAGGGGATAAATGATACAATCACTACCAGGATTGCAATCGGTCGTAAGTAAAATTTCCAACCGGATTGAAGAAGTTGTTCCAAATAAACAGCACCGAAAACCAAAAATATCGGATACAACCCAATGGCATAATATCCCTTTGCTTTTAAATAGGTAAAGATGATAAGCGTGAATATCAATGCCCATAGCAAAACGATGTATTGCTTAAATGGAGCGTACCTGAAAAATGAAACCACTGCAGCAATTAGTATAAAAAATGCACCCACAAAATAAAGCAGTTGTTCTTTTAAAAAATCTGCCCGGTTTACATTTACCAGTTGTGTGGCAGCCAGGGTTTTCATGTGGTGTATAACAGGGAACTGGTGCTGGTACTGCCAGATCAGGTTGGGTGAAATGAGGAGTAGTGCAATGCCCGCGGCAAGATATAGAGTTCGGTTAGCAAAAATTTTCCGGTGTTGTGTCAATGCAATTGCCGGTGCCAGTCCGGCTATTAAGAAAACGATGTTGTATTTGTTTAAGAATCCAACTGCAAAACCAATGGCTGCCCAGATCAACCATTTGCTTTGGTCGCTTTGGATATACCTGATGTAAGTAAAGTATAAAAACGTCCAGCAAAGAATATCAAACGAGTTGGGTTGAAACAACATATTCATGCGCATAATCGCCGAAAGCATAACCGCCAATGCGCCCAAAGTCAGGGCAAACAAATTCCCGCCAAGTGCTTCAATGGCTTTCCAAACTACTACCATCGTTAATGCGCCAAACAAAGCAGGGAAAAATTTAACCCAGAAAACGCTGTTCCCCAATTCCAATATCAGCCACGATATCCAGGAAGTAAATGGAGGAACAGATTCATATCCCCAGGCGAGATGCTTGGCCTGGTCAAGGTGCAGGTATTCATCCCGGTGCAAATCATATTCCGGATTGAGGAGGAAATATTGGATTACCATTTTAGCCAATATAAAAGCGAAAAGGAGCAGTGATTTTTTTGACATAATTCAATCAGTTGTTGGGGGGGTATAAACCAATCCTTTTTATTTTGGCTCATTTAAAGCCTGTGATGTTTTGTAAGAATAAAATGACCGTTCGGTTTTTGAAAGGTTAAAAATTACACTTTCACCATTCACCCTCGAAGGTACCTTACAATCCCTCCAACTTAGAACCGGGCAATCTATTCTCTTCCCTCAAAAATATATCTCTTTCTTTTGAGTAAGGAAGCAAAGAAATGATATTTGTTGACAACCTTCCTCTAACAGGGTGCATTTTATATAGCCGGTTTAAATGTGGCGATGGGCGGCCAACCGTGTAAATTAGATCAGGCCGCTGCAACCATCTTTACTAAAGCTGTGCCGCCAGTTGAAATATGCATTGATCAAGCAGCTTCTGTAAGAACATGTTTGTAAATCATACCTGACACCGTTTGCCATCATATTTAGTTGTGCCCTTTTGTCGAAATTTTGCATCGGATATTAAAGCATTTTTGCCCGGTTGAAATGATCTATAAATCAATCGAATGATATCCACGATAACAAGCTAAAATGAAATTTATATTCCTCTCCGGTGTTGCCATTTTATTTTTGGTTGGTTGCAACCGTAGTATAAAAAATACCATTAAAATTTCCGGCGCTGCCCAGGGAACCTCTTATACCATAACCTACCTGGCTGGGGAGCAGTCAAATTACCGGGAAGCATTCGATTCTATTTTTAAAAAGATTGATTCATCGCTCTCCACTTACCTTTCTGCTTCTATCATTTCGCAGATAAATAGAAATGATTCCGCCGTAATCGTTGATGATTATTTTTCAGATGTTTTCAATAAATCCATAGAAGTTTCGGAGAAAACAAACGGCTCATTTGATATAACCGTGGCACCAATTATCAATGCTTATGGGTTCGGATTTACTAAAAAGGAAAAAGTAAATAAGCTGCGGATTGACAGTTTACTCAAATTTATTGGCTTTAAAAAAGTTAAGCTGGATGGGAAGAAACTGGTAAAAGAAAGTCCGCAGGTGATGCTGGATTTTAACGCAATCGCCCAGGGATACACGGTAGATGTGCTGGCGTTCTTTCTTGAAACTAAACATATTGACAACTACCTGGTAGAAGTGGGCGGCGAGTTGAGAGCGAAAGGAAAAAAGCTAAACGATAGTAGCTGGACCGTAGGTCTTGAGCAGCCAAACGAAACGCAGACCAGTTCATTAAAAGCAGTTATCACAATGAACGATAAAGCACTGGCAACATCAGGAAACTATAAAAAATTCTATGTGGAAGACGGACAAAAATATACGCATATTATCAATCCGTCTACAGGCTATCCGGCAAAAAATAATTTGCTAAGTGCCACGGTAATTGCAAACGATTGTATGACGGCTGATGCTTATGCAACGGCCTTTATGGTGATGGGACTGGAACAATCAAAAGAATTTTTAGCGAAGCATAAAGAATTGGAGCTGGAGGTATTTTTTATTTATGACGACCATGGCGTTTCAAAATCCTATACCTCAGACAAGTTTGCAGCAATGGAGAATAGAGAATTGATGAATTAGGATCAGATGTGGTTGACTCAAGAAATTTATTGTCATTATTTATATTATTCAATACTGCATTATGTGGCATTCTATAAGCATTTACGGCCTCGAATAAAAAGTGCTAGAAATTTTCTGCATAAGCCGTTAAGAAATCAAGGCTGTTTGAGCCGGGCCGACTCTTAAAATTATTGAACTCTTTGCGGCGAGTTCCTTGATTTTAGGCTTGTGTTGAAAATTTCAGCCTTTTTATTCGCAGCCTTGATTTTTTTTGTTTCTTTTTTGTATCAAGACAAAAAAGAAAATAGAGTCAACGCAAATATGAAATTCTAACAGCTTAAGTAAACAATATTGATTGACCATTCACCTCCCGATAGCTATCGGGAGACCATTCACCCAAATAATGAGCTTAATAATTTTCGAAATTTAAATCACATAATATGGACAAACAAAAATTAACGGCAGCGCAAGGTTATGCTTTGGTGCTGCTACGCATTTTAATCGGCTGGCATTTTCTGTATGAAGGGATCATTAAGGCCTATAACCCATCCTGGACAGCAAAAGGATATTTATTGAGCGCCTCCATTCTCAAACCTTTTTTTGCCTGGCTCGCCAGCGATTCGCTGATATCCGTCATTGATTTCTTAAACATCGCAGGACTGATCGCCGTGGGTATAAGTCTTCTGATAGGCATCAAGGTACGCTGGGGATGTATCGCCGGCATATTGCTGTTGCTGATGTATTACCTGGCACATCCGCCTTTTACCAGTTTGCCACAAGGTCCGGCAGAAGGAAGCTACTGGGTAGTAAATAAAAACCTGATTGAGATGGTAGCACTTTACGTAATCTACCAGTTTCCGTTGATTGCTCTATTCGGCATAGAAAATTTATTTGTAAGAAATAAGGTAAAAACAAATTTAACTTAAGCACCATGGCAAACGATAATTTTAAAAAATGGAACAGGCGTGATATATTAAAAACGCTGGGCGGAATTCCGCTGGTTGGCGCAGTATGGTATGCGGGTGCCGACGTGGTTGGCGCCGCAAAACGGGAGAAGCAATTTTTGCTGGAAACATTAAATATCAATGCCGCCCCACCGCCCGCTTCGGGGGCTATGAGTGGCAAACCCGTTCGACTGGGTATTATAGGGTATGGCATCCGGGGCGAACAGCTTTGCCGTGCGCTGGGCTTTGCTTCCACTGCGTGGCTGAAAGAGATGCATGAGTCCTCCGTAAAGAACCCAAAAGATACCCGGCTGGCAGAGTTCAAGGCACAGGAAAACCTGAATATAAAACTGGCCGCCATTTGCGATGTCTTTGATACCCGGGCAGAAAAAGCATTGGAATCTTTCAACAAGGGAGATAATAAAATCAAACGTTTTCGCACACATACTGAACTCATCAACAGCGGTGAGGTAGATGCCATCGTGATTGCCACGCCCGACCATTGGCATGCACCCATGGCCATTGACGCACTCAATGCCGGTGTGCATGTATATGTTGAAAAACCCATGACGCACAATGTATCTGAAACGTATCTCTTAAGGGAAACGGTTCTAAAAAATCCTAAGACCGTTTTTGCGGTAGGTCACCAGCATCGCCAGACACAAAGCTTTTTAACCGCACAGGATATCATTAAGAAAAATATTCTTGGTCATGTATCGTTGGTTGAAACCAATACCAATCGCAATGACGACAATGGCGCCTGGCAATATGAAATAGCTGAAACGGCCAATCCGAAAACGATTGACTGGGAACAGTTTCTTGGCAACGCACCGAAGGAAGATTTTAACCTCGAGCATTGTTTCCGCTGGCGCAAATGGTGGGCTTATGGCTCTGGTTTGTCGGGCGATTTAATGACGCATGATTTTGACCGGGTAAATTGTATTCTAAAGATGGGAATTCCCAATTCAGTAACAGCTTCGGGAGGTATCTATACACACCGGGATGGGCGCAACGTGCCGGATGTAATGCAGGT
>JBGSMI010000275.1:0-1721 GCA_041740215.1 Ferruginibacter sp. | reverse complement strand
ATCCAGTGCCTGACCTACTTTTTGTATATATAGTTCCCGGTCTGCCGCTACGGGGTTGGTAATAACGGTTTTTTTATCCTGGAAGTATTTCAAGTTCATGTTTAAATCGTATTTGTAATCTGCTTGTGCAAGCTTAGCAATTTTTTCGCTTTTTATTACCCCCGGTATTGGGAAGGGTTTGAACCCTTTAGGGTGGATGGTTATTTGCGATTTTAATGCACTAAACATCATATCCCCGTTCCAACTAATCATGCTTAGAAATGGATAAGCGCCCAAATCAATGTTACCTTTTAATACAGAACCGCCTCCACCTTTTCTATCCTCTACCAAATTAGCAAAACTGATGTTCATCCCAAAATCTATCACCGGAATATCGCCGAGTTGCTTTGAAATTTTGCCAATAGGATCAGTTAAGCCAATGCCCCCATGCTGGTAATGTATAGTGTTGGAAGGAGAGTAGTACACATAGCCGTTTTTGAGGAATGGTATGCCACCATACAAAGGTTTACTTGATTTATATATATCGATTTTACCGGCTGCTTCGCCCGACATAATCTCAAAGCCAGCGGCCGTCAGTTTGGAAGCTACTTTTTGATAGGCCTTGTTGGTAAGTTCAATAAAATCTTCATTTACCAATTTCGAATCTAAGCCCGCCGTCATAGAAATTTTTTCGCTGTTATTTCCAATATTGGAAGTTGCGGAGTTTTGTGCAATTACCTGGTATCCGATATTGAATTCCCGGAAATAGACTTTTTTAGGCGCATTTTTTAATTTGCCGCCGCCTCGGTCTGTAATTTTTAACTGGCTGCCTGTAATGATTTGTGCTTTTACTAAAAAAGGTAACAGTAATAAAAGTGGAGCGATTAAAATTTTCATTTTGTTCTAATTTTATTTAAAAAAACAAAACTAAAAATTTATATTTCTTATACTATACCCAATGGACGGTATATTGCTCCTTCAGGTGGGTGGTTGTTGGCTGTAAGGGCAGAAATATGTCTTTCTCCGCAAAGGGTATTCTTTCTGCCGCTATCATAAAATTAAACCTACATTTTTGGTGTTTTAGTTTTCACAAAAATTTTACGATTGCAGGTTCTGGTTTCAGGTTGGTATGATAACGACGCTAATCTAAAATCAATTCCAACTTGTTTCAAAATTGTATAAGGGCGGGGCTTTGCGAATATGCCAATAAAAATGTTTGCTTCCGTGGTTGGTTTGCTGCCATTAACCAAAAAACTCTCTCTTCCTCCTTGGTCCGGTGTCCTCACCGACCACGTCTTCCGTTAGAATACTTCGCCAAAATGTATGAGCAATCCAAATCCGATAGCTATCGGATCATTTACATTCTGTTCGTAAAATATTGCTGATGAAAAACGGTAATCTGCAGGGTTGGTGCATAGCAGCCAATGAGCCTGCATCGGGTTAAGGTGAATGTAATCCAACTTTTGTGCAGCCATTTCTTTATTGAAAATTTTTATTGCCAAAGGATCTCTTAGCCAGATATTATGTTCCCTGTCTGGTGCCTTTAATGCGTAATTTTCAATGCTCCATCATTAAGGGCTTTCACGTTGGCTACAAGTGTTTTTACGATAAATTTTTCAAAGCTATTTTTGGGAAACTCTTTGCCATTCATCGCCAATTGTTCCCACATCAGATGAATAGGATTTGGGCATAATCACATATCCTTAAATTTTAACCAATTCCTTTTGCACCATCCACTGCAG
>JBGSMI010000272.1:0-19955 GCA_041740215.1 Ferruginibacter sp. | reverse complement strand
GGGCAAAAAGCCAAACTGTCCACTGCTTGTTTCAGCAACAACCCGATTAACCTGTTGCACCTCTGCAAAAATTTTAAACGGCAATAATATTTTTAAGTTCATTGATTGCTCTGCCATGGTTAATTGGTTTTAGCTTTGTCCAATCCCGGAACTCTTTTGTGCAGCCTTTCTATCTTTTCCATTTTTAATTATCTGCTTTCGCTGCTTCCTTTTTCTGTTCCTTTTGTTTTGCTTCATCAATAGTGCCAATCATATAAAAAGCACTTTCCGGTAAGTCGTTTAGTTCATCTGACAGTATCTGTTCGCAACCATCCAATGCATCCTCCAGGCTTACTTCTCTTCCTTTGATACCACTAAACTGTTCCGTAGCAAAAAATGGTTGTGTAAAAAAACGTTCCAGACGTCTTGCACGATTTACTACATTTCGATCTGTTGTAGACAATTGTTCCAGCCCCAGCATAGCAATGATATCTTTTAGCTCTTTGTACTGGGCAAGCGTTTCTCTTATTTGTTGTGCAAGAAGGTAATGTCTTTCGCCGATGATACCAGGTGTACACATTTTTGAATTGGACTGTAACAAATCAATTGCAGGATACAACCCTTCCCCAGCTTTTTTCCTGGACAAAGTAATGGATGCAGAGAGATGCGAAAAAGTATGCACCGCTGCCGGATCCGTTAAATCATCTGCAGGCACGTACACTGCTTGTATTGAAGTGATAGCGCCGGTATCAGTATTGGCTATACGTTCTTCCAGTTTTGACAACTCTGTTCCCATGGTTGGTTGATACCCGAGCCTTGAAGGCATTTGCCCCATTAATCCACTCACTTCCATACCTGCCTGTATAAACCTAAAAATATTATCTATCAGTAACAACACATCCCGCCGTTCATCATCCCGAAAATATTCTGCCATGGTTAATGCAGCATGACCTACCCGAAACCTTGCTCCCGGTGGTTCGTTCATCTGCCCAAACATCATCACCATGTCTTTCAACAAACCTGCATCTTTCATTTCTTCATACAATTCCTGACCTTCACGGCAACGTTCACCTATTCCACAAAACATACTCACTCCCTTGTTATGACCCACCATATTGTGAATCATCTCTGTAAGCAATATCGTTTTACCTACACCAGCACCTCCAAACAATCCTGCTTTGCCACCACGTTCCAATGGTATCAACACGTCGATGGCTTTTATACCCGTTATAAATACTTCGGATTTAGTGGAACGCTTAGCCAGCGGTGGTGGTGTCTGGTGTATGTTGCGCTGTTCCATATTTTTTAAGGGTTCTCCTTTGTCGATGGTATTACCAAATACATCAAACATTCGACCGAGAATATCCTTACCAATTGGCACCATCAATTCATTGCCATCCGTCTCCACTAGCATTCCCCTTGATAACCCCTGTGTTGGGTTGAGTGATATGCCTCGAACACGGTGATCATCCAATTGTGTCAATACTTCCACCGCTACTTTTTTATCTTTTCCGGTGTGCAACAAAGTATAAATAGCCGGTAAATACTTATCAAAAAAAACATCCACAACACTGCCGCGAACAGAAATGATTTTTCCATAATTGATTGTAAGTTCCATTTCGTTTGAAGGCTGATTCATCAATTTATTTTATTTTATTTAACCACTAAAATCAAAATAATTTTTCGGCAATATTTTTCTCATTTACTGGAAATACTTCCCCAATCTGATTCGATAGTAATTCTTTATCCTTATTGTAATATTCAACCTGGCTCAACAAATGGGTTATAATGGCTACCCGGGCTTCTTTTTTATCATTTGCATTTGCTGCAAACCAAGGAGCATTCTTGAAATTAGTTTTCGATAACATAACATCCCTAGCATCGGAATAATCTTGCCAGTGCCGCTGTGCCTGTTTATCTATGGGGCTTATTTTCCACTGTTTCAGTGGATCTTCCCGTCGGTCTTCAAGCCTTTTTTCCTGTTCATCTTTGCTGATATCCAGATAATATTTAAGAATGATAAAACCAGCATTAACCAGCATCTCTTCAAACAATTCAACCTGCGTAAAAAAAGATTTGTATTCTTTTTCTGTACAGAAACCCATTACTTTTTCTACTCCGGCACGGTTGTACCAGCTCCTGTTGAAGATGACAAATTCACCTGATACTGGCAGATGACTAGTGTATCGCTGAAAATACCATTCCATTGATTGCCTGTCGGATGGTTTGCCCAAAGCAACTACTCTTGTTTCTCTTGGGCTAAGGTGTTTTGTTATTCTTTTTATGGTACCGTCTTTTCCGGCTGCATCTCTGCCTTCTAGTATTACCAACAATTTAAGGTTCGATGATATTATCTCTCTTTGAAGTTTAACAAGCTCTTCGTAGAGTTTGTGTAATATTTTCTTTTCTTCTTTCATACTTATAATTTGTACAACTATCAAGCCTGTCTGTCCATTACACAGTTTCCTATTGCTTATGATTATTTGCTAAAATTTATGCTTTCATTTTGGCCAGCCAGCAGCTAATTTGCTTCTTTAAAAACCGATTTATCTTTTATGAATTCAATGGAAACATCCAGCATAATCTTATAATTTTCCCACTGGATTTCTTTAACGTGCTGAACCGGCATTAACACTTTATGACCTCCAACGCAGTTATACGTATCAATTTCCAGATCAGTTATTTTCCATGAATCACCATCTATGACAAATTGTTTTATATGGCCAGTATCGCCATCTGTAGCTTGGACGTAATAACCTGAAACCTTTTCTGTTCTGCGTAAATGTGGATCATAGGAATCCTGGCAATTCAAAGGAGCATTCTCTTTTATTATTTCTTCATCTACCTCCGTTGAAAGATTGATTAAAGTCGTTGAGCCACCTGCATAAAAGCTGGCACAAGCATTATTTAGCCACGCACAATGCCCATACATATCTATTTCCTGCTGATTTGAAACAGGTTGATCGGTTTCAATATCCAGACTGCTTTTTACTTGTTCTTTGGTGAGGTTAATCGGAAATTTTTGCCAGACCAATCCGGCATCTGTAGCGACTGTGGTGCGATGAGTACTTTTTTGTTGAAGAACCAAATACCGGTTTCAACAGTAAGGTAACGGATGGTCCAGTTTTCATCATCGAAATAAAACGCTGTTACTTTTCCAATTTCTCCATCGGTTGCACCTATGGAATAACCTGTTAAGCTATTACTACTTCTTTTCATTTTTTGAATTTATATATCGTTCTTTCGAAGGGTGAAAAATGATTGGCTTAATTTAGATAAATCATCTTTGAATGATTTTTGCGTGGTCCTGATATTCCTCTTTGGTGATTAATCCAGAACCGAAACGCTTTTGTAAGATATGAAGTGGTGAGTCCGTTTTCTTACACTGCCCGGGAATTTCACAAGGTGTTGCAAAAATCCAACAGATCATAATGCCCCAAATAAATCACCAAATAATGTTCAAGCCCGGTAATGGCTGTTCTAAAACACAATCTCTATTTTATTTCCTGCTTAATTCCGGCTATTCCAAAGTTGAGATAGATAAGGCAGTAAAGTGTTACACAACTTTATAAATAAGTTGTAACATTCACACATTTGTAAGAATTGCTTAACAACAATGCATAATGGTGGTGCTTGTTTACATACTTTTTAGCAATAGCAAAAAATACTACATGAATAAAAACTTGGGCATATGAATAAGGCACTGTCCCCCGTTTCTTTTCAAGCATCAGGCGGTGTCTGTTGTTATTTTTCTACTTATTTTTTATTACAACATTTCCATTTTTTTACCCAGGTTCAACATATTTATTAGCCTCTACAATTTGGTCTAAATTATATTGTCTGTCAATCAAGGGGTTGTATTCACCTTTTTGAAAAAGCTCTTTTAAACATGTTACGTCCTTGTAGTTATTGATGGTATTGGAAATAAGCCTTCCCTGCCAGCACAAAGCGGTGTTGTTAAGGCATAAAGTATAGTCTCTCCATTTTTGCTCATTTCGGTTAAAAAGTAAATTCCATTTTCAGTTAATAATTGTTTGCATTGTCCAAATGAGCTTTTACCAACTGCATCAAAAATGAAATCAAATTTTTTGTTCCGTCTTTGTGAAATCCTGTGTTTGATAATCAATAACAGTATCTGCACCGATCGTTTTTAGCAGCGCTACATTTTTCGTATTACGAACAGCGGTTGCTACTGCACCAAGATATTTTAATAACTGAATGGCTGCAGAACCAATGGCCCCTCTAGCTCCATCAACTAAAACATTTTGTCCACGGTCAATCTCTGCTGCCTGAATATCCACTAAAGCACAATGTGCTCCTTCTGTAAGTGCTGGTCCTGTATCAAAGCTGATGTTATTCGGCATAGTTATAACCGAACCTGTTTCAATAATTGTTAAATACGCTGAAGGTCATCCGAAGAATTTATCATTAAATCCAAAAACCTTATCCCCATTTTTAAGTGCTTTTGCGCTTATTCCAATTGTTTCAATGATACCGGCAAACTCACAACCCAATAGTTGATATTTCGGATGTAAAAGTCCACTCCAAAATGGTAAAATAAAATATTCGGTATTGCAGTATCCGGCGTGTTTCCGGTTTACTGTAGCTGCTTAAACCTATACCAATACTTCGTTCATTTTTAAAAGCAGTGAAAATATTTTTAAAATGGATTTTAATTGATTTTATGCTCTTTTTTCCAGCATTTTCAATTTGACTTCATTCAATAATTGTGCGACAGATGTATTTTGATTTAATGAAAAAAGCATCGTTAAGAGATGGCGAATTTCATGCTGTATCAATCTGTCGTTTTTGCCATAATCCCAAATAGGAAAAATTGTGTCTTCAAATATTTGTTCGAAGGTCAATTCTTTTAAAATGATCTTTACTTTCATTTCTTTGTTCTTAATCGTGTTTTCTGGAAAATAACTTACCCGATAAGAAAACAATTGGAACAATGCTCGTAAACTTTGTATAGCTGTGCCGGGATCATTGATGCCGGGGCTCAAAGCTTTTAGGGCCAATTCCGTAAGTTGACGGAAGCCAAAGTAGAAATTTTCTTCAATTGATTCAGTAGATTGTAAATACACTTCTTTTTGTATTTTTTTCATTATTTCTTCAGGTAGTGTCTTGTTCACTTTAATAACAGGTAACCCTTTTAAAATAAATGCTCCCGGAGATACCAGCAAGTATAAAATGCAATCGTTCTCATTACAAATACGCATAAAAAACTGTTGATCAAAACCCTGATAAATTCCGGAGTTAGCAGCATTCACCAGGCATTCACTTTCAAATAATATTGCTTCTGCAGGTGGTTGCAGCAACTTACAGGAGTGTTCCAATGAAGATTTTGTTTCTTTAAATATGCTGTGAATAATTACCTGGTATTTTACTGACTGGGTGATGTAATGCAAAAAATAGATGAAAAGAAAAATATCAATGATGGTTAGAACTATCAGCAAATAAGTACTTAATGCAGGAATCCGGATACCAGAATCAATATCCCTTATCGTACTCAATAAAAATAAAGAATATACGATAGTACCGACATATATACCTAATACCACCTGTTGAAATCGGCTGCCTATCAGCTTATCTAAAATCCGATTGCTCAATTGGGATGCAGTCTGATTCAATACGATCATAACCATTGAAAAGCTAAACACGGTCAATGTAATAATGCCGGCGGTGATAGACGAGATTATACTTCGTGCTGTAGTGGCATCTCTTAACCTCAGCCAATGCAAATGAGATTTTATTTGCATGCCTTTTTCTGAAAAATCAAATGTAATGCTCAATTGAGACAGCACAAGAAAAAGTATAGCAATTATTGCTGGATAAAAAGCTATGCTGTTTACCATTTGGTTACGCTGGTTTTTGATCCAGATTCTGATATTTGTCCACATAGCATTGTTATTGTCACTAAAAAAGAATCAGGATAATTTTAGCAGCACTTTTTCTTAGGTGTCTGAGCCAGCTTGTTATAAAAGGCAGAGGTGATTTGATAAACGAAAAAGCCTGGCATTTGAAAGAGCCAATAACTATTTTACTAACGTCAAAATAAATCGTCCTTTATATAATTTTCGGATGCTATTTAAATAACTGAACGAAAAATAGCTGAGGCTTACAGTTATGCCCTATTTCTTTAGCTTTTTTTTGTCTGCCACTTGTGTTAACGCAGAGGCAGCTACGCTTTTTACAGCTTTTGATGTCTTCTGATCCCTTAATAATTTAGAGGCGATTGATGCTACTTTACCGGATGTTTTTTCGTTTTTAACCATGATTCTTTTTGATTTAATTTAATCCGGTCCTAATTACTTATTCTTTAGTTTTGAGGTATTACGGACACAGATTATTTTTTTCATTTAATAATTTCTCTCCCTTCCTGTAATTGTTTCAAGAGAAGCCTTTAGTTTATCAATAGCACCCGATACTGCCTGGTCGGCGGTATCGGCCTGGTTGGTAACACTAATAGGTTGCTTTCCTTCCTGCCTTGCTTCCATTAAGCAGCGTATGTCGTTCAGCCCATTTTTACCACCATCTTCATCTGAAAGGTGTACTTCAATCCTGGTTATTTGTGAACTAAACCTGCTTAGCTCATCTGTTATCTGGGCTATAAATGGAGCTGTATTATCTTCACTTCCATTAATATTTTTGTCGGTATTAAATTGAATGGTCATATCTATTTATCTTCTTAGTAACGAAATATTGCAACAAGTCCCGTTTGTGATGGCATATCATGAGCTGGTAAAACTAAAACCTCCGATCCCATCTTCGTTGCCATGGTGGCTATGTCATCTAAAAGGTCATCTGTTTCGGGGTTTTTGATTGATCCATTTTCAATCACGCCTGTATTGCTGTCGGTAATTTTACCCGGTATAATCCGGCCAGCTTCTACAAGTAAAGTAGCAACTCTTCCGGTTGCCACTGCAGCAGCGGTTGTTTTCAAATCATCACTGCTCCTATTATTTGCTTTTCCCTGGCCAAATTGCTCTGCCAGGTTTTTAATTTTTACCAGGTAGAACGGCTCCATTACTTCCCATGCCATTTTTGCAAGGTCATCAGTGGATATATATTCCGGATTTTTAGAAATGCCTTCTTTTATTAAAAGCGGATTTTTATTTACCTCCTGAAAAAGGGAATGATGTTCTGGCAACGCCGCCAATATAAGAGGAAGCCCAGATGGCTTTGAATAGTTTTCAGAAATTTCGTTAGAGATGAAGCGGAAAAACTTTTCCGTATCGTTATCTACCTGGTCTTTTATTCCTCCATCACCATGGTGCATATCTACGCTTCCATTACCAACACCGCCATAAGACGCAACAGTCGAATGTTTTTCTGTTACTTCCTTGCCCAACACGGCTGTAAGCGTTTTAGGCATTTCTTCGGGTAATGTGATTTCTACCAACGAGTGACGGTTACCTTCAAAAAGTTGAATCCTGTCAAGGCTTAAGCCGAGTACTTGATAGCGGTCCGCTGTTTGTAAATATTGCCGGAGTGGTTTTGTATGAAAGCTGTCAGCAACTATAGCCAGTTCTTCAACTGGTGTCTGCAAGCCAATCACTTTAAAAAAAACTTCTTTACTAAAAACAGCTATACCGGAAGCTGTATAGTTCCAAAAAGCCTTGTCATTAATGAGCGATTCTAATGGCTCAAGATATTGCCTCACTTCATTTTCAGCATATTGCTGCAATAGTGAAACCTCCAGTTGCTTAAGGAGATGTTTATAAACAATTGGGTCCTGAAGGTTTTCAGGATGGGTTTGGTGAGCAGACATATAAAGAGAAATGCATGTTTCACCACTTACAGATAGAATTTCCTGCAATATTTTTTTGTTAAGTATATCCATAATTTTGATTTGATAGTTTTTAAAAAATGTTGTTTAGGTTCCCAACGAAAAATTGAAAACCACCCTAGATCCATCCGGCGCAATAGCCAGCATTTGAATGATGCCATTTTGTGCAGATAGCAAAGCCAGATCAATGTCTTTAGGCGTGTCCACTGGCTTTCCATTTATATAGACAATTATAGTGTACCTGGGAACACCGATCTGGTCAAAAAATCCCCCTCTGCTTACATCAGTTACAACAACACCCGAATTAAGATTTAACTGTTGTTTCTGCTCTCTTGTAAGTGATGCAAAACCGGCTCCAAGCTTTGTATATATATTTTCGAGAGATTCGTTTAGGTTAGCTGTGATCTTTGCAGATTCATCTCCTTTTAAAGTAACTGAAGCAGTTAAGGCATTCCCTTTACGTAAATAGATCAGTTTTATTATATCGCCGGGTTTATGCCTTGCTATCCTTTCTGAAAATTCTGCTGATGAAGTCATTTGCACACCATCAATGCTTTGAATGATATCCCCTTCTTTCAGACCCGCCGCTGCCGCTGCACTTTCGCTTAGCACACCCGTTATATAAACTCCTTTTACTGTTGCCGGGTTAAGACCCTGTTGCTTAAAAAATTGATCTTCTGCAGAAGGTGCAGGAAAAGATACACCCAATACGCCCCGTTTTACCGAGCCGTATTTTTTTAAATCATCCAGAATTTTTTTTGCAAGATTAACCGGAATGGCAAAGGCATAGCCTGCGTAGCTGCCTGTTTGCGAAGCAATAGCACTATTAATGCCAATTAATTCGCCATTGGTATTCACCAGCGCTCCACCGCTATTTCCCGGGTTAATGGCAGCGTCAGTTTGAATAAAGGATTCAACTGCTGTATTTGCATTTTGCGCATTAACATCAGTATTATTTCTGCCTGGCCGGTTAATAATTCCGATGCTTCTTGCTTTTGCACTCACAATTCCGGCAGTAACAGTTGTATTGAGTGAGAAAGGGTAACCTACAGCCAATACCCATTCGCCAACTTGTACAATATCAGAATTTCCAAATTTTACTATCGGAAGTCCGGTAGCATTTATTTTTAACAACGCCAAATCGGTGTTCGGATCACGCCCAACTAATGCAGCAGTAAATATCCTTTTATCAGGTAGTATAACTTCAATCTCTGTTGCATTCTCCACTACATGATTATTGGTAGCTACGTAACCATCTGCCTCAATAATTATCCCGGAACCTGAGCCCATAGCAACACTGCTTTTGCCAGGTGAACCGTAAAATTGGCCGGCAGTGTTTCCTGAATTACCTGAAGCTGTGTAAATGGTTTTAATATGCACTACAGACGGTGTTACTGCCTTTGATGCCGTAACAAAATTTCCCACTACAATTTGTGATTTATTGAGAGCGGTTGTGATTGCCGTTGATGTTTGAGGAATCGTATCATTTGCAAAACTGTCAGTAGTGCCGGCCTTGCCAGAACAACCAGCCAAAAAAATTTGCAGACTTATAGAAATTGTTGTAAAAATAAAAAGAAAGTTATTTTTCATATTAAGTTACATTTTGTGCCACTCACGGCAACCTTTTTTTGAAAATAAAATTGAAAGATAATTATTTCAATTTTGGAAGTTGTGAAGAATACGTACCAAACAATATACCAACACTATTATTGAAACCAATAATTGGGCTACTCATTATCAAAAGGCTGTTATTCATATTTTCAACCGTAGTTGTACCTGTCTTTAAATAATTTACTTATCCCGTTGATATAAATTCTTTTCCTTCTTCTTTCTTGTTTGTTGATAATATCACAACTCCTTTATCATTCGTAACCACTATTTTTTGAAAGCTTTTTTCTTTCACCATCTCATTTGCATAGAGGTTTATAGAGGTTTACCTGACTTTTAATATTCCTCAGCATCTCGCAACGTGCAGCCCATACCAGGCATTTGGCAATTGATTTCAAATGAAGTTTTTTTGACTGACGGATTTTCTTTGACACATCATCTTTTAATAACTGCATTTCCTTTGCCGATGGTTTTCTGGTATTTGATTTTTTAACTGATTTCCATATCCATATACCAATAATCAATCCAGTTGCTACAAGGCATGTTATTAATAATATCATGTTACCCGATGCCTATGTATTTTCATTATTTTTATCCATAACTGAGCCGTTAACTGAATACTGCAAAAAAGATTATTGATGTGTGATAAATCTTCCGTAATAGTTCTGCAGATTAGCTTCATAAGAATCAGTTACTTCCTGGCTGGGAATATATTCCGGACTGTTTTTTACCTGATCTTCCGAAGCGTTAACAACTACAGTAGAATTTTCCCAATTTATTTCCCGAATCAATTTTGGGGAGAGTAATACTTTTTTTCCGGGGAACCAATTGCCCGTATCTACCTCCAAAAAATCAATCGCCCATGTGTGATCATTTATGATGAAATCTTCCACATCGCCAATCGCTCCGTCTGTTGCTTTAATGTTATAACCTGTTACCTTACCGGTACTGCGTAAATGAGCGTCATCATCAGACTTGTCTTCAACAGCCATAGCCTCGTCTTTTTGAGCTGCCTGATATATAGCTGACGGATATGACATACCCATCCCCATTCCTGTAAGACCTATGCCGCCCCAGTAGTAACCACCCCAGGGATAATAAGCATATAAATCTCTTTCCTGCTGACGTGAAACTGGTTTATCGGTATCTATTAAAGGACTGTTTTTAATTTGTTGCATCGTAAGATCTACGCTAAATAATTCTTGCTCCCAATCAGTACTTGTTACTGTTTGGGGCGACAGAAGAACTTTGCGGCTGGAAAGCCAGCCACCTGTTTCAACAATTAAATACCGGATTGTCCAGCTATTATCATCAAAGTAAAATTCTTTTACTTTTCCTATTTCACCATCAGTACCACCAATGGTAAAACCAATTAAACTTTCAATTCGACGTTTCATAAAATTCAATTTTAGGTATTTAATATTTTAAATTTCTTAAAGCAACAGCATCCATATTTAATTTTAGCAGTGTGCCTTCCCGTTAAAAACTTTATTTTTAAAACTTATTGATATTTCCTGTTTCCGAACTTCCTTTTCTTGAGCTACTACTATAGAGTTCCCAAACAAATAAAAGAATTTTAATCTCCACATATTTTAGCTATTTTGACGTCCTTACCTATATCAGCCAGTTCGTGAAAATTTATATAAAAGGGTTTGCTTTGTGTTCAATGTTATGTGTAACTCCATATTTACTTTTTCTTCTTCTTTTTAATAGGTACTAAACCGCCGGTCCCATATAATGAATGTAGCGGCATAGCTTTTATTAATATGTTTTTCCCGACAGCCATGTTGTACACAGTGATTAGCCGGTGTTGCAAATATTTATTCTATTACAGGGTGCAGGCGACCTATATAATTTGTATGTACCCAAAATTGAAAAAGTACCGCTACCTGGTTTATAATAAAAACGATAACCGGATGAAACCCCAACAAGGCCACCGGTATGAAACAAACCAACTTAACATGCTGTATCCAGCTTGGGTGCATTTAAAATTGTCGGAAGGGTTGCCCACCAAATCCGCTGTTGATCTGATATTCTATGCGCCCAATAGCTCCAAAAGTCGAAAAAAATATAGCAGGATATAAAAGACCACCAGCTAAATTGTATTCGATAGGGAACAAGATTATTTACCCATACAATCATAACACAAACTAAATTTGAGGGCAAACCCAATAGCCAAATTACCTACATCTACCAATACAGAACCTATTGTTTGAGCCTTGTTATAAATTGTCTTTTTTTACCTTAATGAAATAAACCATTCCAACAAAACAAATAAAAATAAGACAGGGTCTGCCCATACAATGAGTTCTGGCGCCTTGTTTATATGCTCTTCAACTTGCGAATAAAGGATGTTTGGTGCCCCAAAAAAACTTCAATATTCAACAGCACTTTATTATAAAAAAAAAACCCATTTAATTCATTTTTTCAAGCAGGTATGCAGCTTTGCTAAAAAAAGATTTTACTACATCTTTCTGGTCAAGTGTAAGTGTTTCCGGATCAATTGCTATTGCTGCAGTTTTAACGGCTCCGGCTTCATTTGCCAGGCCTGGATATTTTGCCACCTGTATATTCTGCAAGATGCCTGATAATATGTCCGCTGCCTTTCTTATCTCGTCAGCATGAGAAGTTTCAAAAGGGTTTTTAGTTATGTTATTTGCACATACTGCGGCTTTCTCCAAATCGCCTTTAATATCAAAACCAACCTCGTCAGCTATGGCACTTACTGCCCCAGTCAATTTTAAAAGAGCCTCATTCGTATATGTATGGTCGAGTGTCATTTTGTTTGTATCATTTGCGGTAAAGCTTATATAGTCAGTTACAGTACTATTATTCTCTTTAACGGTTAACAGATCGGCAGACTCAGCCGATGCAATATCTTTTTGCTTATTCTTACAGCCTACGGAGGAAATAAACACCAAAAAAATAAGGAGGCCTGCACCTATTTTGAGGCGGGCTAAGCATCCGGGAATAATTTTAAACTTTGTCATAAAATAATATTAAGTTGGTAAAAATGTTTAATTAGCAAAAAAAATTCAATGCAACTTCTTCGTCAATCAATGCTCGCTTTAAGCACTTCCCGACAAGCCGGATATTATATATCAGCAATATCCCCCGCTGTTAAAAAAATTTAGTTTGCTTAAAGCAGGATACAGTTTTTAATTAACTTTTTAATGAGCTTGAAAGCATTCAACTTGCCGTTTTTAACTGCCCGATATTTTTCCTTCCATTTTGTTCAGCTTCCATCCATACCACCTAGACGGCCTTTGCCGGCTTAAGTTTTTTTGGGTCAGCTAATCGTTTGACATTTAGTTCAATATTGTAATTATCGTTTTTGTCCTTTTTCACTTTTACCGAACCGTCGGCAGCAGGTACAACAAAAGAAGTGTTAAATGCTTACGTTGTTGAACAGTAGGACAGTAAACAAAATGTGAATAACATTATAGCTACCCCACAATTTTTTTTTAGTCTGATATTTTTAATAGACTTCATGCGCTTGTTTTTCATCGAAATTTTAAATCGTATTTACAAATGGCGAAGCGGTAATAAGTTTTGTATTTCCAGATGGTTTAGTCCTTATGTAATATGCTATACATAATTTTAGCGGAGGCAAAAGTAACTGGCTGTTTCCGGAAAAATTTGCAGAATGAATAGATATAATTTTATAAACCCATGTTGTAAAATGAACAATTCAAAGTTGAGTCTATTAACCATACAAAATGTTATACAACTATAGATATAAGTTGCAAGATTCACACATTTTTACCAACAAATGACCCCGACAAATTCAAATAGGTGAATGATGCAACAATTAATAAAAATATAATGTAATAATTCAGAATAAACAAGCCCACCTTTACTCAACACGCTACTTTGTTAACAGGTTTGTCAAAGCTTCATCCAGGTGTTTACTTGCCGGTCCGCTATCTGCATTTCTACTGTTAACATTTGTTCCTTGCATCTGGTACATTTAATGTTGCTGAAATACAGCTCCGTAAACAGGCATCCCCCTTCCTTACTAAGTGGCTTTCATGGAGCTGATTGGCCACCCTTCCAGCAGTACTATGAGAATGCTAAGACTGCCTTCGTCCTTCTCTTTGCCTTCAGTTTCCTTCGGCTTAGATACCATTACGATATCGCCTTTTCTTTGCGCTTATCAGGGTGGCGGTATGTACCCTGTAAGCCTGGATTGTTCTGGTTCGGTCAATCCGTGAGAAACCCAATTTCGTTTGGAGACGGTAGGCTCTCCTGTGTTTCCGTAATACCCCTGTCTGTCTCTGATATGCTCCTAGACCCCGGTCGAATCGCCCCAGCTCGTCTGTAACGCTGGTTGGATGTTGCCCTAATTGGAGTGAAGATTAGGCTTCAACATTAAGGAGCTTTTCGAGGCTCAATGACATGCCTTCAACAGTCGCTGTCTACGCTTCGTGCCAGCATCTCTGCCAACTACGCAAGACTCGCTTTCGGTGGTTCGCTAAACCTTGCCGCACAGGAGCCGAAAGCTATCGGCTGGTTACCTGTCGGGTAATGAAGAGGTGTTTCAATTTAGATATCCCCACCTCAAAGATTTATCACAGCGCAACACCCCGTTCACCTCTTGGTATAATGTTTAAATTTTCATCTACCACGGCTATGTTATAATTCGGTAATGGGTTACCGACAGAAATGTCATCGCCATCATGCAGTAATGCTATATTGGAAGTTACGGTAGTTTCGGTGGGACCATAACTGTTGAAAAACCTGCGGCCAGGTGTAGCCCATTTTTTAAGTATCTGCGGTGTGCAGGCTTCACTGCCGGCGTTCACCAGCCTGCTACCCGGTACTTCATCAGTTACCGCTGGTATACTTGGTACAGCATGTAAAACAGTGATTTGTTGTTTTACCAAAACTTCATTTAGTTCGTCAATTGCCTTTACTGTTAAATCATCTGCTATCCAGATGCTGGCATCAGCAAAAAGGCTTATCCAGACTTCTTCACACCACATATCAAAGGATACAGAAAAACCCTGGTAAACAATACCGCCTTCTTCTATTTGCAACACATTCTGCTCTGCCCTTACAAGATGACAAATATTAGCGTGTGTAATGAGTACGCCTTTAGGATTACCGGTACTTCCGGATGTAAATTATACATAGGCCCAATTACTTTTGGAAACGGCAATGGTTACCGGCGAAATAATTTCATCATGATATACGGGGATAGAAAGAGGTGGACAATGAATGCCTGCATCCGCATCTGAAAAATATGTTTTTACATGAATATCTGTAAAAACCTGCTGTTGCGTTCTTGCGGCATTTCCCGGTCTAAAGGAACGTAAGTGGCAACAGCTTTTAAAATGCACAAAATAGTTACTGGCAATTCGATTCTTTTTAGATACCAAACGCCTACTGAAACCGCCTGCATTACTTTCCTTTATTAAACCGAGCTGTAACAAATGAAACAAAATAACAGCAGGCGCTACCCCAAAGCTTACCACATCCGCCAGCGAATCCAGTTGTTAACCTAATTCGGAACAGGCATTGAATAACCTGGCAACAAGGCCCTCTAAAAAATATACCTTGGCACCTGCAAAAATAAATAAGGCAGCAGTAGATAGTTTTTCCACGACGGTGAAATTTATATTTGCTGGGTAATTATTGGCTGCCTAATAAAGAGTACCTTCCGTTTGTGCAGCCACCGGTATGGCAATACAACCAAAAAAAGATTGAGCAGCGTGAAAATATTTGGTATTTGTTTTATGATTATAATTTAGCAAGCAATGCAAATATTTTAAGAAAAAATTGTTAATGATATGTACCGGATTAATCAATCACCTCTTTCTTTTCCCTGTTGAAAATCCAGAAAATAATAGGGAATACCAGTAACGTAAGAATAGTAGCAGTAATTAAACCACCGATGATAACGATTGCCAATGGCTTTTGAGATTCTGACCCAATTCCGTGGCTTAATGCTGCCGGTAATAAACCGATGGAAGCCATCAGGGCAGTCATCACCACAGGCCTTGTCCGCACTTTTACTGCCTCTTTAATTGAGGCTTCCAGCAGCATTTTCTTTTTTAAATTGTTGTGAAATTCGGCAATCAGGATTACCCCATTTTGAATACATATACCAAACAAGGCAATAAAACCCACGCCACCGGAGATGCCAAAATTGGTACCTGTAAGATGCAAGGCGATGATGCCGCCGATGATGGCGAAGGGAACATTAGCTAATACAAGTAATGAATCTTTTACATTGCCAAACATAATAAAGAGCAATATAAAAATACCTACAAGGCTCACCGGAACCATTTCCCCAAGACGTGCCGTGGCCCGTACCTGGTTTTCAAATTCACCCGTCCAGCCTACGCTGTAACCCGTTGGGAGGGTAATATTTTTTTCAACATTGCTTTGTGCTTCTGCAATGGTGCTGCCCAAATCCCTGTCACGTACCGAAAATTTTACTCCTATAAATCGTTTTGTATTATCCCGGTAAATAAAAGCCGGGCCGGTAATTTTTTTTACAGTAGCAATTTCTTTCAAAGGAATTTTTACACCACTAATGGAAGGTACTTTCAGGTTGGCCATATCCACTTCATCTTTACGGTACTCTTTAGAATAGCGTACCCTTACATCAAACTTCTTTTCACCTTCATATTTCTGTGTAGCTGTTTTTCCGGCAAAAGCCATTTCTAAAACGGCTTGTGCATCAGCAACTTTTACACCATAAGCCGCCATCTTTTCCCGGTCGAGTATTACGCTGATTTCGGGCTGACCTACATTGCGTAGAATACCAACGTCTTTGATGCCTTGTACATTTTCAATTTGCTTAATCACTTTGTTGGCTATTTCATCTAGTTTCTCCAAATCATCACCATAAATTTTTACAGCATTGGAAGCATTGATACCAGCTACACTTTCTGCCACATTATCGATAATGGGTTGCGAATAGTTGTAGCCTATGCCCTGGTATTTGGATAGTGAATCATCCATTTCTCTTACCAAATCATCCATGCTGATATTGCGTTTCCAGTCGTCTTTGTGTTTCAGGTTTACCTGCATCTGCACATAATAAAATCCACTGGGATCGGTGCCATCGTTGCTTCTTCCAACTTGTGATAACACTCCATTTACTTCTGGGAATTGCTGTAATTCTTTTCGCAGCATAGCTGTTTGAGAAACCGTTTCGGTAAGGCTTTGGCTCATTGGAAATTTAGCTTCCACCCACAATGCACCTTCATTTAGTTGTGGTAAAAATTCGGTTCCTAAAAATTTGGCTGAGAAAAAAGTGAGTACAATTACAATGAATGAAGTGATTAGAGCTAGCCGTTTGTTCCTGAATGTCCAGCCAAAACCTTTCTCCACAATCCTGTTCCAGAAATTTACAAAGGGGTTGTTCTTTTCCTTTACATTTTTGTTAAGAAAAATATGGCATAATACCGGAACCAATGTGAGCGTAAATATCAAAGCACCCAGCAACGCAAAGCCTAATGTATAAGCCAGTGGCGAAAACATTTTGCCCTCTACTTTTTGAAATGCAAAGATGGGTAGCAGGGCAGTAATGATGATAAGCTTTGAAAAGAAAATGGCTTTGCCCAGTCCTGTACCGGTTTTTTTAATGATGCTGCCTTTGGCTAATTTGTTATAAGCCTCCATCCCTTTTTTGTGAGCAATATGGTCGAGTGTTACAAAAATACCTTCCACCATTACCACCGCACCGTCAATGATAATTCCAAAATCAACTGCTCCTAAAGAGAGAAGGTTGGCACTCATGCCTTTTAATTTTAAACATAAAAATGCAAACAGTAAGGAGAGTGGGATAATGATAGAAACGGTAACGGTAGTACGCCAGTCGGCCATAAACAAAAACACAATCACTGTTACAAATAAAATACCCTCCAGCATATTGTGCATTACGGTACTGGTAGTATAGTTCATCAAATTATCCCGGTCGTAAAAAGTTTCCATTTTTACATCCTTGGGTAATATCCTTTCATTAAGCTCTGCTATTTTTTCTTTTATCCTGCCCAGCACTTCTTTCGGGTTTTCGCCTTTTCGCATCACCACAATACCTTCTACCACATCATCATCTGCATTCAGCCCAACCTGCCCTACCCTTGGCATGGCACTTTCTTTTACATCGGCCAGGTTCTTCACTAAAATGGGATTGCCGCCTGCATCGGCTACAATGATATTTTCAATGTCGCTGATGCTTTGAATCAACCCAACACCCCTTACCACATAAGCCTGCCTGTTTTTTTCAATCACATCACCACCCACATTGATGTTGCTTTGGTTAACCGCTTCAAAAACCTGCAAGGGAGTAATTTCATATTTGGCAAGGCGGTTAGGGTCAACGCTTACTTCGTAGGTTTTTTCCTGGCCACCAAACGCAACCAAATCAGCCACACCGGGCACAGAACGTAACTGCCGGTCTATCACCCAGTTTTGAATGGTTAATAAATCCCTTGAATCCCTGTGTGGGCTTTTCAATGTGTAGCGGAACACTTCCCCTGTTGGCCCATAAGGCGGCTGCACATCCGGTGAAACACCATCGGGCAGCGATACATTCCGTAGTTGGTTATTCACCTGTTGCCTTGCAAAAAAATCTTCCACATCATCATCAAAAATAATTTTGATTACGGACAGGCCGAACATGGTGATGCTCCGAACGCTGGTTTTCTTCTGCACCGAGTTCATCGCAATTTCTACCGGTGTGGTTACAAAGCGTTCTATTTCTTCAGCGCTTCTGCCGTTCCATTCTGTAACAATAATTATTTGGGTATTGGTAACATCCGGAAATGCCTCGATAGGCATATTTTTAAATGCAATAAATCCGGCTATTACCAGTACCCCTACCCCAAAAAAAGTGAAAGGTTTATTTTTAATGGAAAATGCAATGATATTTTTTATCAGCTTGTTCATAGTACATTAATCGTTTAGGGCATCGTAAATCAACAACTGGTTTTCAGTAATTACTTTTTCGCTTTCCTGCAGGCCGCTACTGATGTAGGCTGTCCCTGCCACCTGCCTGAAAACTTCCACCTGCCTTGTTTCAATATTATTCCGGTCTTTAAATATCATTATAAAACTTTTACTCTTATCAAAAATCAGGGCACTTGAAGGCACCGTCAGCATCTGTTGATTTTCTGTATAGGAAAGTTTGATGGTGGCCCGCATCTCGGGCTTTAGCAGGTACCCTTTGTTATCAAGTTTAATGCGCACTTTCATGGCCTTTGTTTCCGGGTCGATGATGTTGAAAATTTTATCCACCTTGCCCTGGAAAACTTTACCCGGGTCGCTTAAAGTTGTTACGGCCGCATCAATGCCCAGCTTCACCTGGTTGATATCACTTTCGTTTACATTGGCAATGGCCCACACTTCATTAATCTCGGCGATGTCGAAAATATTATCCGTTTTATCACTCCGCAACAACATATCCTGGTTTATTTTTTTCTGAATGATAAAACCGTTTAATGGAGAACGTACTTCGTACGTAGCGCCTTTTTTGATGTTGTAAATTTTGTAGGTTTCCTGTATACGGTGCTGTTGCGATTGTGCTTTTTCCAACTGGCTTTTTGCTTCAAGTACATCCCTTTCGGCACTCAGCTTTCCATCAAATAATTCCTGCGCTACCTTCACATTATTTTTGGCAATCAGCACATCATTATTGGCATCATCCAGTTCTTTTTCAAAGCCTGCCACTTCAGTACTGCGGATGGTGGCCAGCAGTTGTCCCTTTTGCACATAGTCGCCCAACTCTACAAAAACTTTCGACACGTTTCCACCTACTACAGGAAATACCTCTATCAACTTATTATTATCTGCCGTAATTTTTCCATAAAACCCGAGTTCGTTTTTTAAGGGCAGTGTAATGGCTGCTGCTGTTTTGGTGGTTGCCAGCATTTTATCACTCAGCACAAAAGTTTGCTTTTGGTCTGCTGTTTTTTTTTGCTCTTTGCAGGAGAAAAGTATTGTTGAAATAAGGAGAAAAACGGTGATAGTTTTCATTTTATAAAACATTGGTGTTGGTGATATAATTGAGTTGAAGGCCTGCCAGTACCAGTTGTTTTTTCATTTCGTTTAACTGGATGGTACTTTGATTATAGCTTTCCATAAAATCCGAAAATTCCAGCAGGGTAATATTTCTTTTCTGAAAATTGGTAAGTATGCCCTGGTAAACTGTTTCAAGGTTTTGAGCTACGGATTTATTAATGGAAGAAAGTTGTTGTTGCTGTTGCTGCCATATTTGCCAGGCAGCATCAATTTTGCTTTGCAGTTCATTGCTTTTGTAGGCTTTGTTAAGATTAGCCTGTTTGAGTTGGGCATCCGCTATTTGTATATTGCCTTTATTCCTGTTCCACAATCGCAGCGGTATTCCAAATGTGAGGTTTACTTGGTTGTTGAATGCTCCGCCACGTTGGTCGTAAGATAAGCCTGCAGTTACATCTGGCACGGCCAATGCTTTTTGCCAGCGCAGATATAAATCCTGGCTTTCCCAAATTTTTATTGCAATTAGATAGTCTGGATTTTTTTTAATGGCAATAGCAAGCAAACTGTCTTTTATAATTTTGGGTTCATTAAAACTTGAAATGAT
>JBGSMI010000269.1:0-46806 GCA_041740215.1 Ferruginibacter sp. | reverse complement strand
CTCATTTCACCAAGGCAAACGCAACATTGGGCGCAAACATATAAAGTAAGATTTGCCAATTTAGAAAAGAAAGGATTAGTATGCGATGCAGGCAAAGCATCCATTACACAGTCAAAAGAAAATGGCTCCTGGAATTTTATGGACGATGTAGATGCGTTAATAAAACCAACTGATTTTATAAAATGCTTAGAAGAAAATCCTCCCGCAATGGTACATTTTGAAAAGTTTGGCGCATCTACTAAACGCTTTATTTTACGATGGATAAAGCTTTCTAAAACACCCGCTACAAGGGCAAGGCGAATAAAAGAAGCGGCCGAGTTAGCGGCAAAGAATTTAAAAATTGGAGGCTTGTAATTACTTTTTTAACTTCCAATGTTTTAGATTAATCTGAATCATTACAAACACATTAACGCAATAAGATAAATCGGTTTGGAGATTCGGTGATTGCATAAATTTTACCGTCAGGTGCTTGTCTCACATCACGAAAGCGAGCATATCCATTCATGCTTCTTGTTGATGCCACTCTTTTATTGTCTCGCATCTTTAGCCAATGAATATGTGTACCGGCTAAAGCTCCGATTAAAATATCGGCTTCATTATTTGGTTGTCCATTTGTAATAAAAGTTAATCCACTTGGTGCAATGGATGGTACCCAATAGGTAAGCGGAAGTTCCATACCCGGGCGGGTGGTATCGCTGGAAACAATCGTTCCGTTGTAGTTGATACCAAATGTAACTGTAGGCCAACCATAATTGGTGTTTGGTTTAATTAAATTGAGTTCGTCACCACCCCTGGGGCCATGTTCGTGTGCGTATATTTCGCCTGTTGCAGGGTTCATTGCCATACCTTGAATATTTCGGTTACCCCAACAAAAAATTTGAGGTTGTGTATTGGTAACCCCAACCAATGGATTACTGGCAGGCACTGTTCCGTCATCATTGAAGCGCAACACTTTACCCAAATGGTTATTCCTGTTTTGCGCATTGTCTTGCGCCCCACGATCGCCTATAGACATATAAAGTAGATTATTTCTATCAAAAACTATCCTACTGCCGAAATGAGCGCCCGAATTAAGAATTGGCAGTGCCCTGAATAATTCCGTGAAATTTTGAAGTTGGTTGCCAACAAGATTTCCCCGGCCTAATGCTGTTGTTTGCCCTCCAGGTGCATCAACGGCATAGGTAAAATAAACAAAATTATTGTTACTAAAATTGGGATGTAAGGCTACATCCAATAATCCACCTTGTCCATTCTGCGAAACCGTGGGTGTGCCGGTTATTTCCGTACGGGTGTTTGTAGAAATAACATATCGGAAAACTTTTCCCTGCTTTTCTGTAAACAGCACTTCGTTGTTATTAATAAATGTAAAACTCCATGGAGCAGCAATATTGTCGATCAATATCCTGTCTTCAAATAAAATGCGTGGCGTAACAACAGGGGGTGGAGTGGGTGCTACAGAAACTGGATCTTTTTCTTTTGAACATGCAAGCAGCAGCATTGAAAAGAAAAATGTAACTCCCACGTTCAGGGCAATTGTACGTGGTTTTAAATCTGAAAAAGTTGAGTTTGACATTTTTTTATTTTGTATAACAGTCAAATCTAAAAGTTGTTTAAAAGTTCAAAATATTGCCTTTGGGCTAAGCGCTGGTTGATGGCTTGATTCACTTAACAAAGAAAAAATCGCAAATAGGGATGCATTACCGATCAATAGACAATTATCAAAGCAAGGGTTCCGGCAACCGGTTAAAAGCATTTTTTTTAATAAACCAACCAGGGAAAATCCAATTTTTTTGCTATAATTCAAGGCTTTGCAAATACACGTTGAACTATCACAATTCATGGAACAGTAATACGCTGTGTTTAGTTGCAAGCTGATTTAGGCAAATTTCTAAATAAGGGTTTCGAAAAAGCGTATTTTATTTTTTAGCGTGTGCTTTCAACACCCAACCGGGAGCGAATTGGCCTTTCAGGAACACGCCGCAGCCTCTTCCAGCAAGGCATTGAAAACTTTGCATTCTATCGAACAGTTCATTTTTATAAGTGAAGCCAATCAATGCAGTAAAAAAGTGTATGGACTTCTTGCGGATTTTTAATGTTTCATTAATATAAAAAATGATCTGTTTAATTTAAAGCTGGTTCCGTCAGTTTTCTACATTGGGGTTTTATAAAGGGCTCTTTTGTTTTTTGTATCGTTTATGATCAAGCCCCCAAGGTATTTAACTGGAGCTTCTGGACGAACAAATGATCCGGTAGTACCAGTTCAGATCGTTGCCCCGTAATTCTTCCACTAGCAAATGGCTGAAATTCCCCTTAATTCCTATTGGCGGCGATACTTTTATCCTTTTGCAGTTTCAAATATAAATAGTCCATACAAACAAATAAACATTAAACCTTCCCAAACTGAAATTTTCTTGTCCTGAGTCAGCAAATAAAAAAGAAGTCCGCATGCCGCCATCACTGGTAATGAAAATTGTATTAAGTTGTCAGGCACAGAAATTTTTCCAAAAATGGAAGCAATAGCAGGAATAACAAGGGTGTTAAAAATACAAGAGCCCAAAATATTACCTATCGCCATTTCTGCTTTACCTTGTTTAATGGCACTTACAATAACGGCCAATTCTGGAAGCGTTGTGCCAAGAGATAAAATTGTCAATGCTACGATTGATTTTGGGATCGATAAGTCAACAGCAATTTTTTCAAGAGAAGAAATGGTAAAGTCGGCACCGAAGTAAATCCCTATAGCACATATAGTCAGCATTATTAACGAAACCAAGGGTAGACTTTTTTTCTCTTTCTGCTTATTATTTGAGTCTTGTGTTTCGCCTTTAATAAGATAGATGCTGTAAATAATAAACATTAAAAAACCAAAGAAAGATTCTGTAAATTCAATATGCCCATCATACGAAATAATATAGAAAAATAAAAAACTTCCAATTAAGTAGTTTAAGTCAATATACATGTAACCGCTGCTCAACAAGATGTTTCTTTTATTAATAGCTACAGCCAACCCTGTAATGAGTAAAATGTTTGAGATGTTTGCACCTATGATGTTTCCCGCTAAAATTTCCGAAGATTGGTCTTTAACCGAAATTATTCCAGCTATAAGTTCGGGTAATGAAGTTCCAATTCCAACAATGAATACGCCAACTACAAAGGGAGGTAGTCTCAAATATGTGCCAATTGTTTCCGCAGACTTGGTAAAAAAATTTGCAGAGACTAATAGTCCAGTTAGGGCAAGTATGAAGATTAAATAATGCATCTTTTTTGTTCTTATATTTATAAATTGATTTTGAATTAAACATTGCCACCTCCGTTCATACTGCTGTGATTTTTGTTAACTACCTGCGACGATGCAGCTAAAATAATCCATATTTGCGAAAGGGCTTATTTCCTCAAAAATTTAAAATTAAACTGATGTTAAAACTTTATGGTGCCTAAGGCTATTTCGAACTAAAGCATCGAAAGAATTCGCCTAAAGTATGCTCCGAAACAATTTGGAGTTTAGGTCAGATAGGATTGGAAAGTAAGGAGCGTATTTGATTTGCCAATATTGAGCGTAATCGCCATTAATTGGTGTAGCAGGTTAGACCGGGGAACCATGGCCTATAGCATACTAACCGCTGTCTGTCAATAAACAACAACCTAAGGCCTCCGCAAATAGTTTTTTAATGCGGGGTTTTCATATTGAACTATTGGCTATTTTTCTTAATGTTGGGGGTTGTTTTATCTGTGTCCAAGGTTTAGTTCTTTCAGTTTTAAAAAGTCAACGCCTTTTGGTTCTTTGTTATGTTCCATAATATTTATGATTTAAAATATTGGCAGTGAGAACTTTTGAAGATTCGGTGGGAACAATTATTCTGTAACCTCCCAAAGTGTAAGCTCCTAATATCTTTTGATAATGTTGAATAAGTTTTGTCTTTGCAGTAAAACCAACAAATCCGTTAAATCCTTGTTGAAATTAAACTTTGCTACCATGAGCTAACAGGTTTCCTGCCACGCCATTATAAAGTTTGTTTTGTCCTATGTTAAACGGTGCGTTTTCAGGCAAGGGCATATCAACATGGTCTGGTTTCAGACTCAGGCTAAGTAACCCCTGAATAGTAGTTGGATTATTTGGAATTGTCAATTTGAAAACCTCTTTGTTATTGTCTGCAAGTTCCGATGCCCAATTAAAATACCACCCATTTTTCCTGATTACTTGCATTGAGTCAGCCTTTGTCAATGCAACACTTCTGTGGCAATACTGGGGGATTTTCTATTGCGAGAAAGTTTACCATAGTCAACACTTCGGATGTTGGTCGGGAGACACAACATCGGCGTTCGGGATTTTTGGTTTACTGTGGTTGAAGCGTGGGGGATTTTCTATTGCGAGAAAGTTTACCATAGTCAACACTTCGGATGTTAGTCTGGAGACACAACATCGGCGTTCGGGATTATTGGTTTACTGTGGTTGAAGCGTGGGAGAACTTTCTATTGCGAAAAAGTTTACCATAGTCAACACTTCGGATGTTGGTCGGGAGACACAACATCGGCGTTCGGTATTTTTGGTTTACTGTGGTTGCCGAACGGGGGATTTTCTATTGCGAAAAAGTTTACCATACTCAACACTTCGGATGTTGGTCGGGAGACACAACATCGGCGTTCGGGATTTTTGGTTTACTGTGGTTGAAGCGTGGGGGAACTTTCGATTGCGAAAATGCGGAGCCGTCGGATGCTTGATATACTCAAGTTGCTGGAAATATTTATTGCACACTGATATAATCAATCGCCAGTTTAAAATCTTCATCCTTTTTGTTGCCGACAAGGAAACCAATCTCTTCCAGCGAATCACCGGGGAAGTTGGACATGTTTAGTGTTCGTCCACGGAAGGATGGTGTCATGCTGCTGAAAGGGATCTCGATGGTTTGCCACTGGTTGGTAGTATTAAAACTGACGGTGTAGGAATAGTAATGGCTGCTGTTGGTTTTAACCCTAAACTGGTAAGCTTTACCGTCGCCTTTGAGTGCTATCACAAATTTACTGTAGCCTTGCAGCTTCGTTTTGCCTGCATTGTACCTGATTGAAGAAAAACCACCGTTATTGTCAAGCGATACGTGACCCTGGAACATGCCATGCCCTTCATCATTGACACTCATCTTTCCTGCGGAAACGCCACCCATTACGGAGTCATCCACCACATACCAGTTTTGCATGTTTGTGTCTTTTGTAAAATTAAAAAGCATCATCGTATTCATCATCAAATAGTATATTGTTGAAAAAATTGTCGTCATCATTATTCAGAGTATTTATGCAATAGTCAGCACTACAGCTAGATATAGATCATTCAACAACTAAAAGCTGCAAAGGTTTACACAGTTTTAAAAGGCGGTTGTTGTAAATATTGCTCAACAAGGCGCAGGTATCCGTTCAGCTTAATACTTTTGCTGAGACCACTTTACTCATCTAAGAATAATATCAGGTAATGTACATTATCAATTCGTCAAACCGCAACACTGGTTTAACTTACAAACTGTAGAATATTTTACGCACAGTAACGCAAGCATCCCGCCTATTAAATGCTTGGAGGAACATGATTGCTAACAAAGTTACTAGCAAATTCCGGCTATGACATTGGGGCAAACCGGCTGCAAATAGTTTGCGAGGCTAAGCCTGTGGTAATTCGAAAAGCAGTCCTTTTTTATTCTGCAAACCCAATCAGGCTATTATTTTTTTACTGGCACTGTTGTTGAAACTCTTATGGCTGTTTAAACATTAAAAATATAAAACTATGGCATATAAAACTGTCAATCCCTACACGGGTGACACAATAAAATTGTTCGATGAAATAAGCAAAGATGCATTACATGAAAAACTGCAAACTGCTGCTATCTGTTTTGAAAACTGGCGCAAAACCAGTTTCGACGACAGGAAAAAAATAATCCAAAAAGTGGCCAACCTGATGCGGGAACGTTCAGATGAGATAGCTGCGCTGATCACGTTGGAGATGGGAAAACGTATCAAAGAAAGTAAAGGCGAAGTAGAACTGAGTGCGTCGATCTTTGAATATTATGCAACCAATGCGGCTGATTTTTTGGCCGATGAACCACTGTTGCCGGATAAAGGAACGGCGTATGTGCGCAAAGAACCAATCGGTGTTTTGTTGGGTGTAGAGCCGTGGAATTATCCCTACTACCAGGTAGCCAGATTTGCGGCACCCAATATTATGGCAGGCAATTGTATCATGCTGAAACACGCCAGTAACGTGCCGCAATGTGCGCTGGCTATTGAACAATTATTTACAGATGCCGGAGCGCCTTCGGGGTTATACACCAATCTGTTCATTAGCTCAGATAAAATAGAAGATGTGATTGCAAACCCTGTGATCAAGGGCGTGTCACTTACCGGTAGTGAAGGGGCAGGCGCAAAGGTAGCAGCGGCTGCTGGTAAACATTTAAAGCGCTCGGTTTTGGAGCTGGGTGGCAGCGACCCCTTTATAGTGTTGGAAGATGCAGAATTGGATAAGACTGTAAAATGGGCTGTGTATGGCAGAATGCAAAACTGCGGACAGGCCTGCACTGCCGCAAAAAGATTTATTGTGATGGATCAAGTGTATGATGAGTTTCTTGCCAAGTTTAAAGCCGGGCTGGAGCAAATGCTACCTGGTGACCCAATGCAGGAAGCAACGAAACTTGGTCCGCTTAGTAGCCAGTCTGCTTTGGAAGGGCTGGAAGAACAAGTACAAAAATCTATAAAAGCAGGAGCAAAATTATTAACGGGCGGGAAGCGTTTTGACATGCCGGGATTTTTTATGCAACCTACCATTCTTACAGATATACCAACAAATGCCGAGGCTTATCATGAAGAGTTATTTGGACCCGTTGCTTCTGTGTACCGGGTTAGCTCTGAAGATGAAGCAGTTGCATTGGCCAATGCAACCCGGTTTGGACTTGGTGGTGCTATTTTTACCGCAGATGGAAAACGTGGACAAAAACTTGCCGAAAGAATTGATTCAGGAATGGTATTTATCAATCACCCTACCGGCACACAACCTGATCTTCCATTTGGGGGTACCAACCAAAGTGGCTATGGCAGAGAACTTGCATCTTACGGCATAAATGAATTTTTGAACAAAAAGCTGGTGCGTACGAGTAATATCGATGATAAATAGAAGTGTTGGATTAATTAGAAAAACGGGAAATAATTTTTCCCTTTTTTTTATATATATCAACCATCACAAAACTGGTACATTAAAGCTATACTGTATTAAATAAATAGGGGTAGAGTCACTCCATTGTTTGATGACTTTAAAAGGAAAATATTTCGTTTGTCAATTTAAAGTTTACACTCCATAGTACGCAACGTTTTCTCGCCAACGAGCAAATCTTTGCGCACACGTTGCGTTTGGCGAGGATGATCCCTAAATTCCTGCGGCAACAAAATGATTTGCCTCAATTGGATGTAAAATTCAATTACTTCTTTGTCAGGTCCTTTAAATAGGCTAACAGATCAGCAAGCTCCTGCGATGACATCGTCTGGTGCAGACCATCAGGCATCATAGATACGTTCAACGCTGTTATAGATTTTACATCGCTCATTTTAAGTTGTTGTCTTCCACCGCCAGGTAATTTTAGTTCAAGATCGGTTTCCGTTTTACTTCTGATAATTCCTGTTGTTGAAGAACCATCTTTCAACTTTATTTCCCAACTTTCAAATCCGAAACTGATACCTTTTGACGGATGCAGAATTGTTTCCAGCAAACCTTCTTTAGGATATTTGGTTCCAATTTCTGTGAGATTTGGCCCAAAGTCATATCCCTCTTTATTGACCTGGTGGCAAACAGCACATTTATTTAAGAACATCGTTTTTCCACTTGCTATAATTGGTTTAAAGGCCGCCAGTTCTGCCATGGTGGGGTCTTTTCTGGCAGCGATTAATTCGGTATTTGGTAAGTAGCCTGAAGCCTCTGTTCTCACTGCTTTTCGCCAGGCTCCCTGAACACTCTCCACTACATCTGCGATTAAAAAATCAGGGATCGTTTTATTTTTTAGCAACGCCAGTACAAGGTCCTCACCATTACCGCTTTTTCCAATTTTACCGGCTGCCTGCTTGCGTAGCCGTGGAGCATATTTTTTTGATTCAACAATTGTTTGAAGCATGTTTAAAGATTCACTATTTCCTACTCTGCTTAGAGAGGTAAGCAAGGCGTTTGACTTAGTTGAATCTTTATCATTAAGCAGGTTCCATATTAAAGGCGCACCGCCAGCTTTTAATAATACATCCGTTGCACTTCTGCCTTCCGGCTCATTGGATCTTTCTATAGCCATTAAAAGCAACTCGTTGTTCTTCGTTTTTAGTTCGTACTTTCTAACCAGGTCAATGAATTCGGCTGTACCGGCAACAGTTTTTAGAATGTCTTTTAAAGCCTGTTGGGCAACGGGTGAAGCTTTTACCGCTTTAACATCAAGGTGGTGTAAGACGAGTTTATTAATCGCTGTATCACCTAAGCTATTGGTTTTAATCATTGCCAGTAACAGCGCAGATTTTGCCGGTCCGGGGTTGAAGTCGAACGCCCTGAAATATTTCAATCTGTTGGCAATCGGAATGGTTTCTTCTGTAGCTAACTTTGCTAAATAAGGCACCGCTTTGTCTGTTCTTGCCCGCCACACGATATCTCTAAAAGCTACATGCTGGTTTGGGTCTTCTACTTTGTCAACAAAAGCCTTAAAGTATGCATCCCATTGCTTATCTGCACCAATTCCTAAAGCTTCCAAAAACCACCTGTCTTTGCCATCATAGGTTGTAGCCAACGCAGCCCATAAAGCGGGCGCTTCTGCCGATTTATTGTGATGCAGGGCGAGGGCACATTCTCGTCTTATCTGCATATCTGCTTCATTCGATAGTTGCTTTACAATACCGATTACATCACCCTTCAATTCTTTAGTAGCTCTCAAAGCGATGATTTCTAATTCAGGAATTTTTTGTTGTAGCGCTTCGCTGGTATATTTGGCTATATCCGCACCTTTAATTTTCTGAAGCACCCAAAAAGCACGTGCCCGCATCTTTGGATTTGGGGATGCATTCCATAATTTTTCTAGTTCGGGTATCGCTTTTGCTCCCATTGATTGTAGGGCTGTAAATGCTTTATACCGAACGGATAAGTTTGGATTTTGTAAGGCTTGTACGGCTCCTTCAGGTGAGGTGTAATTTTGGGCAGCGACAATGTATTTTGATTTAGCCGGAGCCACCCGATAGATTCTGCCTTTTGTTTGATCTCCTGCCTGGTGACCACCTACGCCGGGATCATACCAATCCGCTATTATTAATGATCCATCCGGAGCAACACATACATCTGCCGGCCGGAACCACTGATCGTTTTCTCCCTTTAAAATATTTATTATTTCCGCTGTGTATCCTGCTCCATTTTTCTTAACAGGGTAGGAGCGAACCACATTGGGGCCCGCATCGGTGTGAATCATTTGGTCTCTAAATGCTTCGGGCAGCAATGCACCTTCGTACACAACAATTCCTGTGGGCGAGCCAGCAAAAGTTTGTAACAGATTGGGTACTGTACCAGGGTCATTCAAATGCCAGTGGCGCAAGGGTATGGAGTCTTCGAGGTTAGTACGTGTTTGTTGCCAGCTTGCATTTGTCATTTCATCCTTATAACCATAATTTCCATGTTCCATCACATAGTTAATTCGAACACCCCTGTTACCGTCATCATCATTATCGCTTTGCCATAATGTACCGTAACTATCAACAGCCACCTCATATGGATTACGAAAATTTTGTGCCAGCACTTCCACTTCTGACCCGTCTGGGTTGCAGCGCATTGCCATTCCTTCTTTATACTTTTTTGGTGAAATCTCATCACCATCCTGGTCACGAACCGTATGGCCGTTTTTATCTTTTAGCGTTCGTCCTTCGTTGCCAAAGTTGAAGTACAGTTTGCCATCTGGTCCAAAAGTAAAGGCATGGGCTCCATGATCATGTTGTTCGCCCCCGATGCCTTGAAACAAAATTTCTTTTCTATCTGCTTTATCATCTCCATTATCATCATAGAACGACCAAACATACGGACTTTGCGATACGATGACCCTATTGCCTAAAACACAAATTCCCAACGGAGCATTCAATTCCTGACCCTGGTAAAATACTTTCGCTGTGTCTGCAATGCCATCACCGTTGGTGTCCTCTAAAATCATGATCCGGTCGCCTTTTGCATTGGTAGTATTGCCGTTGATATCCGGACGATAATTATAGGCCTCTGTTACCCAAATACGCCCCCGGTCATCCACATCTATATTGGTTGGATTTTGAAGCATCGGCTCCGTGGCCATGGTGCTTACTTCAAGCCCTTCAAAAGCTACCAGGCCTTTCAATGCGTTGGCAGATTCATGCATTTGTTCCGACGTTAAAGTATCTGCAACGTTACCGGATTTCTTTTCAGAATTTATACCGTTGTTGCAGGAGAAACTGATGATCGAAGCACATAGCAATGTCGAATATAACAATGGTTTACTCATAATAAAAGACAATATTTTTTAAATGATGGATGAATGTTTTAGCGCAGCTATTTTTACAATACAAATTGTATTAGCTAAATATTTGCCTGGTTCCTGTTTCATTACCGTTTCAGGAAGATAAATAATTTACTGTTTGTGCAGCTATTTTTTTTGAATAAATGTTAAAAATGAAAACAACTTTAAAGATGGTTTCATTGTTTGCCATGTTTAATATTAATCGCCACCAGCTTATCCACATGCTTTTCACAATTGCGTTGCATCACAATTAGGTAACATACTGTTTACAATTTCTTTACGTTATTAGAAGAAATTGTATACTTAAACAAATTGTTATGCTACCAGTTAAAACTGTCCTTTCCCCCACCACCGATCTGTTGGCGTACGGTGCGTTTAGCCATTTAAAAGATGAGCAGGTATCATCATTTCATCACCTGATCTTTCGGTTGCAGGAGCCATTGACCATCCTGCAACAGAAACTGTTGCTTACCTTTTGGACACATGCAGATGGTTCGGTATTACCGGCATATTTGCTGCACAGATGCAATCTGGTACTACAGCAGTACGGGCGGATGCCAATCGGCGAATTGTATGTGGAAGAATGCATCATGCAATATTGATCCTCTTTCCAGCAAACACAATCAATGAGGCAGAGAAGAGCTGGGCATATTGTGCTCCACAAATACTCTTTGTTATTGTAGAAATTTACTTCTTTCATCTTATGGCAACCAGTTTTCGTAACGTTAGTACCTGTTTATATGCATTGTGCCCCTGTGTAATAAAATTCCTGAAAAGGAAATGTATGCCATTTTTTAGGTAACGGCTTAATTGATTTGTTTCTTCAAAAAGTAAAGCATTTCGCCTAAACTATTTTCAAATCGTTCACTTCGCTGAACACACCATCGCTCGCCAACACACAAGGTGCTGGCAGACCTTGCAGAGAAAGTGTTTAAAAAAGGGCTTTCAAGCAAAAAGGATGGCCTTAAAAAACTATGGTTGCCAGACGTTGAAACAATACTTTACCCATCCAGCTTTCAGTTGTTGGTGTATCCAACCCAACTGCCAAACCTACTATTGTCAACTACCGAAAAAAGAAAAATAATATTTTAGAATCCCTGGTGTTTACTTTAAATTACTAATGATAGTGTCTTGTGTGGCTTGAATTTTCTTCATGATATTACTTGCCGCTTCCATCAATTTATTACGACGATCCATCGCCATTTGCAATTTCAAATTGGTGGCTTCACTCATTTCATCCACGCTATCTAATTTTCTCTGCAGATCATCCTGAGCGGCCTTTGCTTCTGCAGCGCTAACGGGTAAAGTTGCTTTGGACTTTACCATATCTGTTTTTGCTGTGGATATTGGCTTACTGCCAGCAGTAGTAGTTACTTTTGATACTGTAAGGCGATTAAATGAATCCAGCATTGCCCTCGATAAATTATGCTCATTTTTTTTCAACCGCTGCATGGCATCTCTTAATTTTTTCTTCTGTTCGTTTGTTTTCTTTACCCCGTCCATTATCTCTTTAAGGTCCTGCTGTGCCGATTTAGCTGCTTCCATCATTATTAAAAATGCCAGTGCTTCGATATCCCCTCCAGAAATATTGAGACCATTAGCATAACCCGTGGTAAGATTTATAAAACCATTTTCCGTCATTTCTTTATTAGCAGGGTTGGCTGCTGTGGATTTTATCCACCTAAGGTGTTTGGCATTAATTTGTGGCATCGCCTTTTTGTAAAACGAATCAGCTTGAGCAGGAATGGCTTTTTGTGCTTTTGTAACATCCATAATAAGGCACAAAGCAATTACAGAAAATACAATTATTTTTTTCATAAAAATTAATTTGAATAAAGTTCGGGTTTATTTTGAAAAAAAGAAAGCTGAATTCCCTGCCGGCGGTTTTAATAAATAATAGATATACTGCATGAGTAGTCCGTTATGCCGCTTTACGTTTTGATAAGTTTATAAGCTCTTTGTAGGCAGCGTGCCCGGCAGGCAGATAGATTTTGTTCTTCATAGCAAAATGGTTTGTTCCTGTTCTTTGTTTGAGCCATTCCAGTTTTACGTAAGCCACGATAAATGGTATAAAGTGATTTGTTTGCGTTTTGATGTTTTTGGTGGGTAATTTAGCAAACCCCGTATTGCTTTTAATGGACTAATGATATTCTTCTACGCCCCACCGTTTTTTGTGATTGTAGTAATTTGTTCATACGATAAATTTAAATCATTGCATGCCTGATTTCAACAGTGTTTCATTTTTTCCGTGTCCAGGTATGGTATTCAGGTTAAAAGTTCTATAAAAGCGTTTAATCCATTACCAGCCAATATCCGTGTGTTAAATCTTGAAAACGACTGACCCGCTACACCAAAGTACCCAATGAACTTATTTTTTTATATTCAATTTCTTTAGTTGTGTTATTTATTTTTTTAACTCTTGCTCTTCTTCAATTAAGCGTACTGCCAACCGCACCATTATTTATTAATACAAAACAACTCATCCTCAACTTTTAATTATAAATTGAGCCACAAAGATTAGTATTCTGTTCAGCCTAAGATAACTTAAAGTGGTAACACGAATTTTACGCACTAATTACACGAATTGAGAATTAACTAAATCAATGCGAATGTATAATTGGTATTGTAGAATAAATAGTGCGCCAACTTAAAGTTAACTCAGCACCAGCATTCCAAGCATGCGCATTGCTTAAAAACAAATGCAAACTTTGTTCAATCATCAACCATCAATTTATTACATGAGAAAAATTACTTTGTTGTTCTTGCTGGCAATGGGAAGCCTTCAAATATCGGTTGCCCAAAAAAATGCCGAACTGGTAAACGTTACGGACTTGCTGAAAATTAATACTGCCGGTAACATCACCGTAACGAAGGATGGTACTAAAGCGGCTTTTACCATCACATCCATTGAACCGGATACAGTCAATAAACTGGATTATAAATACCTAACGCAGGTATATAGCATTGCTACCAACGGCAACGAATCGCCTGTACAATTAACGAGTGCAAAGGAAGGCGCTTCTCAACCAGCCTGGAGTCCGGATGGAAAACAGCTTGCTTTTGTACGTTCCGTGAATGATAAACCGCAACTGTTTATTTTAACGATGAATAGCGGCGAGCCAATTCAATTGACCAACACCAAATACGGAGCGTCCAATCCAAAATGGTCACCGGATGGTAAGCAGCTTTTATTTGCTTCAACGGTAACATTACCCGAGTTGCTAAAAGATAGTTTACTAAACCCGGGCCTTGCAATACCCCGCTGGCCGGCAGAGAAGCCCGGCTTTGATAACAATGAACAATTAAAAGCAAATACAGCAAAGCCAAACCCCGATGGCAATCTACAGGAGCAAAGAGCCTGGCTGGATAACAATGTGGTTGATAAAAAAGCAATCGTGTTGAACAAACTCAATTTCCAAAACGAAAATAATATCTCTGCCGAAATGAATTTCACCTGTTTCTTCCGGATCAATGCTCTTAAAAATGCAATAGCCAATCCGGTTACAAAAGGATTTGACCGGTATAGCAATGCCGACTTTACGCCCGATGGAAAACAACTTATTTTCTCTGGCGATATTGACTCACTTGAAAGTCCGGACCGCTCCCTGGAAAGTGAGATTATGCTGGCAGATAGCGATGGACGGAACTTTAAAATGTTGTTGGGCGAAAAAGGAAAAGCTTATGTCAATCCAGTGATCTCACCATCCGGAACGTGGCTGGCATTTCAGTACAGCAAAACATATTTTGTAAGTGTTCCTACCTTAGCAGTGATGCCTTTGAATGGTTCAGTAAAGGATATCATCAATATTTCTTTCGACCGCACTGCAGCTAATTTTATATGGAGCAACGATGAGCAATATTTATATTTTACCGCACAAAGCAATGGCGGCGTTCCGCTGTACCGGCTCAGCATGCTAACAAAAAAAGTAGAAACATTATCCGGTTTTGATGCCGGTATCACCAGTTTTGGGTTGGCCAATAACAATATTATTTTTTCAAGAACACAGGTCTCCAATCCATCCGAAGTATTTATTGGAGATGCACAATTGAAAAATGTTAAACAGGTAAGCAATATCAATGATTGGGTAAAAACCAGGAAACTTTCCTATCCTGAAAAGAAAACGTTTACAAACGATAAAGGGATGACCATAGAATACTGGGTAATGAAGCCCACCAACTACCAGCAAGGAAAACAGTATCCGTTGCTACTGGAAATTCATGGAGGTCCGGCGGCCATGTGGGGTACGGGAGAAGCTGGCATGTGGCACGAGTTTCAATATTTTTGCAGCAAAGGTTATGGCGTGGTGTATAGCAATCCCAGGGGCTCCGGTGGTTATGGTCTTAATTTTTTAAGAGGCAATATCAACGATTGGGGCAATGGTCCTTCTTCAGAAGTGCTCACCGCTTTGGATAAAACCGTGCAGGAAGGCTGGGCTGATACCAGCAAATTATTAATAACAGGCGGCTCATATGCCGGCTATCTTACCGCCTGGATCATTGCGCATGATAAGCGGTTTAAAGCGGCTTGCTCACAAAGGGGAGTGTACGATTTGGCAACATTTTTTGGCGAAGGAAATGCCTGGCGTCTGTTGTTCAATTATTTTGGCGGACATCCATGGGAACCAAAGATTAAAGAAAAACTTCAGTACGAATCGCCCATTACTTATGTTGCAAATATCACAACTCCGTATATTATTTTTCATGGTGCCAACGATCGGCGGACAGGTTTTGTACAGGGTGAAATGATGTTTCGCAGTTTAAAGGTCTTAGGTCGTCCGGTGGAATATGTGGTACATCCAGGCGCCACACACGAAATCACGAGGAGTGGCGATAACCGCCAGCGGATTGATCAGTTGTTGCGTACTTTTGAGTTTTTTGAAAGGTGGATGCATACGCAATAGGTTGATTTGATTGATTTGATTGAAGGAAATTCTTTGGTTACTGCGATCTGATTTTTACAAAGTAATCGACACGCTTACAGTAATCGGTTTTTAATAAAGTAATTTGATTTTTTTTCATTCTGGTGGTTTAATTTTATGTGTGTACCAGCATGTCCATTTTAAAAAATTAAAATAATGCCTCATTCTTCCCGTCGCCGTTTTTTGCAAACCGCCAGTGTATTAATGGCCGCCGGATATTCCGGTTATGGCTTTGATACCAAACCGGAGAAACTCAAATTATCTTTTTCTACCCTTGGTTGTCCGGATTGGGATTTGCCGACCATTGTAGAGTTTGCCGTCAAACACGGTTATACCGGCCTGGAATTAAGGGGCATCCAACGGGAACTTGATCTTACTAAAACAGCCCCTTTCAGTTCTGCTGAATCACGGGCTGCCTCCATCGCTTTGATACATAAAAATGGGCTGCATTTTGTGTGCCTTGGTTCCTCGGCTACGCTGCATTTTGCTGATGCCGCTATCAGAAAAAAGAACCTGGATGAAGGAAAGCGTTTTATTGATCTGGCTCACCAAATCAATTGTCCTTTTGTAAGGGTGTTTCCCAATAATTTCCCAAAAGATCAGGATAAACAAACCACCATGCAATTGATCACAGAGGGATTGCTGGAATTAGCTAACTATGCAAAGGATACCAATATAACTATTTTGATGGAAACCCATGGCGAACTGGTGAAATCGGAAGATATCCTAAGCATCATGCAGGCAGCCGAACATCCAAATGCAGGACTGGTATGGGATGTAGCCAACATGTGGAACATCACCAAAGAACCACCTTTGGCAGTGTATGAAAAATTAAAAAAATACATTCGCCATACCCATGTTAAAGATTCAACAATGGTGGAGGGTAAACTTCAATATACGTTCTTAGGCAAAGGTGAAGTGCCTATCTTTAATGCTATCAATATTTTACGTAAAAACAATTATAAAGGCTATTATAGTTTTGAATGGGAAAAACTTTGGCACCCCGAAATTGCCGACCCGGAACTAGCCTTCGCCGATTATGCAAAAGTGATGAAAGATTATTTCAAGTCATAAATAAGCATTTATTCATTTATCATTCATTTATTCTATCATTCACTCATTTTATCATTAAACCATGCCAGGCGATTCAACCAATATCAACAATAAAGCAAAACAGCAAAATACTTACGATGTCATTATTGTAGGCTCCGGCATCACCGGTGGATGGGCCGCTAAAGAGCTTTGTGAAAAAGGACTGAAAGTATTGTTACTGGAAAGGGGCGGCAATGTAACGCATCCCAACTATCTAACCGCTCAAATGGATCCGTGGGAATTTCCTCATGGCCTGCAACTGACGGAAGCAGATAAAAAACAGCATGCCATACAAACCCGCCACTTTTCATATAAGGAAGATACCAAACACTATTTCATCAATGATGCAGAAAATCCCTACGAAGAAACAAAACGGTATGACTGGATAAGGGCCGATGCATTGGGCGGCCGTTCTTTATTGTGGGGCAGACTCAGTTTTCGCTGGAGCGATTTGGATTTCAATGCCAATTTAAAAGATGGTAACGGTATAGATTGGCCGCTGCGGTATAAGGAACTTGCACCATGGTATGATTACGTAGAATCGTTCATTGGCGTAAGCGGATCGGTTGAAGGCATTCCCCAATTACCGGATGGTATTTTTCAGCCTCCCTTCGAAATGAATGTTGCAGAAAAACATTTCAAGCAGCAACTGGAAGAAAAATACAACGATCGAAAACTGATCATCGGCAGGGTAGCCAATTTAACCAAACCCGTGCAGGGCAGGGGACAATGCCTTGCCCGGGATCTTTGTCACAGAGGTTGCCCCTTTGGCGCCTATTTTAGCACCAATGCCAGCACAATGCCCGCTGCATATGCAACCGGCAATCTAACCGTAAGGCAAAATTCGCTGGTAAATAAAGTGTTGTATGATGAGCAAAAGCAACGGGCATCGGGCGTAGAAATAATCGACACCGTAACCAACAAAGTAGAAACGTTTTATGCAAAAATGATATTCTTGAATGCGTCTACAATTGCTACCGCAGCTTTGTTGTTAAATTCAACGAGCAACCGGTTCCCCAATGGAATGGGTAATGGCAGCGACCAGGTTGGGCGCAATTTAATGGATCACCACAAAGGGCTTTCTGCAACGGCTGATGTAGCAGGTTTTGAAGACACCTATTACTATGGGCGCAGACCGACTGGTGTATACATTCCAAGATTTAAAAATATACAAAAACAGGAAACTGGTTTTTTAAGGGGCTACAATTATCAGGGCAGTGCATCAAGATCAAGGGTGCAAGCCAGTGATGGTATTGGTGCAGCTTTTAAAGATGCTTTAACGGAGCCAGGTGGCTGGAAGATCGGGTTTACCTCCTACGGCGAATGCCTGCCATATCAGGATAACCGAATCACACTCAATCATGCAAAGCAGGATAAATTTGGGCGACCGGTTGTAGTAGTCAATTGCGAATTTAAAGACAATGAAAAAGCCATGCACGACGATATGGCCAACAGTGCCCGGGAAATGTTTGAGGCAGCCGGTTTAAAAAATATCAATATCACCAATAATATTTCTTTTCCCGGAAATGCCAATCACGAGATGGGTACGGTACGTATGGGCAGGGATGCAAAAACATCGGTATTAAACGGCTTCAATCAAATGCACGAAGTGCCCAATGTATTTGTTACTGATGGTTCCTGTATGGCATCCAGTTCCTGTGTAAATCCCTCTATCACCTTTATGGCACTAACGGCTAGAGCCTGCGATTATGCTGTAAAAGAATTGAAACGAATTAATATTTAACGAAAGGCAATCGTAGTAACCTATCCACATGGAATGATTTTGTACCCGGCATGTTTGCTCTGGGCAACATCGTTGCGTCGCACACTTGTACGCCATACCAATAAGCAACTTTTTGCTGTTTAGTTGTGAATAGGCATCGGATAAAATTATGCAAAGCTTAAATTTACAAGCCGCTGTATTGTGCGGATTTCAGTTCCCCAGTCTGGCGCAAATGCTGTCTTATGCCTGACAGGTTACTACTGCTTTGAAACTTCAGGCACTGGATTATATTGTACCTCTTTTTATAAACACAATAATATTATGTGATCGAAAGTGCAACCCTATACACCGTTGTTGCCAAGGCAAAATCACATTTGTGTTTGCGGTCATTAAAAGGCCTCGCCGGAAAAAATATAAAATGCCGGTCCTTCCCTGGTAAACCCAACATCAAATCTTAAAAAAATATCTTTTTTCGGGAAGATAAGATAACGCACGCCCAGCCCACCCGATGGCAAAATATTGTTGATAGAAAATTTATTAAGAGCAGGCGAAACTACCCCCGTTGCTATAAAGGCACTGGCTCCAATACGTTTGCTAAATCCAAATGGTAAAAAGCGGTATTCGGCCTGTGCAGCAATGTAATTTTTATCCCTGTAACGACCCGTGTAATAACCCCTCATGAGGCTTTCATTTCCAACCAGGGCCATTTGATTAAAAGGGGGATTACCGCCAATAAACTGGCCGTACAACTGGGCTGCAAATACCTGGTTCTTCTTTACTGTTCGGTATAAACGGCCATCAAATGTAATGGAGCGAAACGTATAATCGCTTCCCATGGATGGAGAATAGTTTAGCACAGCCACTTCTGCAAAATTGCCATTTCGCACATTCAATGCATTGTGCCTTGTATCGTACACAACACCTGCACCCAGCCCAAGATTTTGCGTGCCTGCGCTACCCGGTGGTGCAGGCAGGGTGCTCCCCATTTGCTCAATACTGCCGTTGTATAATTTTTGATAATCAAATTCAAACCCGGCAAAAAGATTGGGTATAATTTTTCGAAGCAACCGTTCCCGAATGAGTATATAATTGGAATTTACCAGCAATTCGTTTTCTTTTTCAGCATTTGGACCAATACCATAATACAACAACGGAAACCGTTGAAATCTTAATCTTCCCAGAAAAAACCACTTGTCTTTATCCGTATAAATAAAATGCTCAAACCATGCTCCGTATTGCTTATTAAGGGTGTAAAAACTTAATGATTGTATCTCACTCAAGCGGTTAGCTGTATCTCTTTTGGCGTAGTAAAGCAGCAACGCAGAGATACCAATTTCCCAACTTGTTTCGGGCGAAAATGCAACAGTAGGATAAAATAAAAATTTTGGTTTTTCCGGACTGGTTGAGTCGTTAAAATATCGGTTGAAAATATTACCTGCCAATTTTTTGATACCATTTCCAAATTTAACGGCGGTATCCTTTGTTACAATTGTGGTGTCATTTTGAGCAAAAGCGAATGCAGTAAAGCATACACTTAGGGTAAACATAATTATTTTTTTTGCCATTCATCAATGTTTAAACAAGCAGCAATCATTAAATCCTGATAGGTTTAGTTGGAACACCAATGAAGTTTTCAACTAAAACATCCGGGTTCAACCTTCACTATCGTTTGTGATTGGTTTTACCCCTTCGCTATTAAATTAGACCTTTTAACGCTACGTTTCGCTGTTTGTGTAATTTTAAAAATAACCCTACTATAGATTTTTTTTAAGTGATAATTGTAACCGTAAGCATTTTTGATAAACATCCAGTCGATTGTACTGTGTCACTTTTTCCAGGGTTTCATCATCTGTAATGCCATTTTTGATTTGAAGTTTAGGTGCAAGATAATGAAGAAATTGTTTTTTACAGCAGCGTGTCTCAACTAACGGTGCATTTAAAATTGTCAGAAGGCTTTCCAACTTTGTTAAGGTTCTTTTCTACTAAAAACCACTTAAAAAAAGGTTGGCAACCCTGTACCGGGTTGCCACAATTTCAAATACGTTCCTCAACTAACCTGAGCAGCGGTGAGTGCGTTGCGAATGCAAAAATAGCTTGAGTCAGGCAAAGGACTCCAATCCCGTTTTTGATTGGTTAATACAAACAATTTTCACTGGTTTCGAATAGATAAATGGTGGCATTCAATTTACATCAGTAAGACCGCAACCGTCGAACTTGTGAAAAACACCCTGGCCGGGCGCTGGATCGTTCTGTTTCTCACCTATTACAAATGAAGGAAAGTAACACCTTTGGGGAATGCCCTATTCAATCATTCACCATTTGCAGATAATCCCTAACGGAACGGAAAATGAAACGGCCTTTGTGTTTGCCCGTATTAAGCTTCGAAGGGGAAAGGTTGTAATCCCGTTACCTGTATGAAGCGTTTATCAACAAATTTTTGCATTAAATTTTCATTTTCTGCGTATCCCTCTGATCACAACATTTCCAGTTCCATTTTTATCACAGGGATAACCGAATTCTTTAGCAAGGGCTTGTGGGTCATTAATGATTTCGTAAAATTTGTTCAGGTAATTGATGGTATTTTTTCTGTATTTTTCATCAATCAACTCACAATTGTTATACAAATTATAGAGATCATTTTTTAGGCTGTTGAATAGCTCAATTGTTTCGTTAAAATCGTTCATATCGCGGATGCAATATCCCCTATACCTTCTTTCCTGCACCGAGAAGAGCAGTAGCATCTCTGCTGGTTTTGCATATGGAGCCGAAACTATACCGGAATGATCAAAATCGTACGGTACGGCCGTAGCAACATCCGACGAATCTTTTGCTACCAGTTTAATATTCTGGAGATATTGTATCGACCAGTCGGTATTACCAATTAAGTATTCAAAAACAGCCATGTTTAAAAATGCTCTTTTGTTTGTTTGCTCCGGTTTTAATTTTCTGGTAACTCGCAGCGATCCGTTTCTTTTGGCCATCTGTTGTTCTTCTTCCACCATCATACCCAAAAACGGTTCGGTATTTTTTTTGTTTTTTGAGTCTTTCATTGTAATACGCACCAGTCTGGCCCGGAAACTTACCGGCGTTACGAGGTTATAAATCTTATATACAAGCCATTCACGAATAATGTATTTATCACCTTCGCAGGGCATTACCAGCTTTAGCTTACGTTGTTGATTAAAGATTGATGTTTCCAGCGAATCCGACTTTATAAAACTTACAGATAGGGGAGGATAGTTACAGTTTTCTGCCAGCTTGCGAAAATGGCCCCTGGTTTTCATCCGGGTTCTTATGGAAATCTGAGTGCTGTCTTCATTAAAATACTGCAGTAGTACCGGGTGAGTTTTATTGTTAGTTGAGCGGTCGTTTATTAGTTCTCTCGTGTTGCCAGATAAGGTGATATCCAGCACATCGTCATGTTCAAATAAACCACCATTCCGATGACTGGCAAATGAGTCAGTTAACAACTTTGGTTGACACTTAACTGTATCCGCAGTTAACCCAATGCACATTACCAGGTTGAAGGTTATTTGAAAAATTATTTTCATAATTGACTGTTTTGGCGTTAAAATTTAAAAGTCTACAAATGTTTTGCCTGATCCCGAAATTGTTGAAACCGTTGGTTTATCATCATTTAAAAAAATCGATAAAAGAACATATTTTGCAAAACATAACACAAATATCTATTTTAATATTCTTTTACAGATGGTAAAAGTTTACATCCCGTAAAGTAGATCGGATCTCCAATCCTACCAATTTATAGTAACGACAGTCATAAAAGACGAACAAGTCTAAACCAAAAATTATCGATTCCTAATTTACAAGTCAAGGCTGGTTATTAAATAATTTCTAATCATTATTTAATAACCAGTCGGGCGCAGTACTCCGCTGCTGTGTTTTACTTGTTATAAGAAACAATTCTCATCAGGTTCAATTAAATGAATGATGAAATTCAAACTAAAGTAGTCGGACTATGACGATCAGGCTAGGGTTATTTTTGCGCATCGAATTGTGCGCTTATAATCTGGTAAATTAATTTTTATGTCTGCGACTTTTCGTATTAGTTTCCCGGTTAACCCAAAACTGGTCTTCGAAGTTGCTCAGCAACTGCCTGTAAAAGACAAAGCTGAACTAATTCACTTATTGGAAAAGGAACAATAGGCAAACACCAGCCGGCAAGAAGATAACAGAATAGCAAGAAGCAGAATTAGAAAATGGGGGCAAAAATCCCGAACTCCTCATTGAGGAAAAGCAGGCTTCGAAAATAATAAATGCCATATAGTGTCAAATGATAAAATCCAACATAACGCAGAAGCATTACAGGAAATAAAAAGTTTTATTGATTATTGTAACAGCGTTTCTATTGGCTTAAGCAAACGTTTTAGACAACATTTTTTATTTGCTGCTAAACAACTTAGAAAAAATCCCAATTAGAACTCCTATTTAGGGCACTGGAGGGAACTAAGTAGAACAGTTGTAAACGTTGAAGCCAACCCTAAGAAACTGTTGTAAAAGGCTGTGTCGATAAGCTTGCTGTAATTAAACAGTAGATGAAACCATTTGTATTATACTATTTTTTTAGTACGTTTACTGGAAATTATCCAGACAATATTTATAACATCAAAAATTAAAAATATGAATGAAGAAAAAAAAGAACAAAGCTTTCTTGACAAAATGAAAGACAAATTTGAAGATATGAAGGAAAAGGCAGATGAATTGTGGGACAAAGTAGAAGATAAAGCAGAAGATGCCTGGGATGCCACTAAGGAAAAAGCACAGGAACTGAAAGAAACAGCCGCAGCGAAAATTGATGAATGGGATGGCGAGGACAAAAATGCTGATGGTACCAAAAGAAGTTTTTTGGATAAAATGAAAACAAAGGCTGAAAGCGCATGGGACACCACCAAGGAAAAAGCAAATGAGTTGAAAGAGAAAGTAAGCGAAAGGATTGAAGACTTTACAGGCAATGAAAAGGCAAAGCCGAAGGATGACGGTATTAACTAAACTTACGAAAAAGGGCTCCATTTTTACGCAGCCCTTTTTATTGTTGTACGTTATATTAAGGTTATTTTTTGGCTATTTTATTCATCCTTTTTTGTAATTCTGTCAGTTGGGAGGCGCTATGCTCGGTAACTGAAAGTAGTAAACTCAGGACACAGGACAGATTTATCAAATTCTCCACCTGTTATTTTAAAAAGAGCGTTTAACATTTTTGTGATCAGCAAATCCTTCACGCATAATTTCGTTTTGACTATTTTTTATTAAACAAAATTATAAATGCCTTCGGGTTTCAGCCTTTTATTCATGCAACACCTTATTTGCTTTATCAATGTACAGTATCTTTTCACCTTTCATTACCCTTGCTTCACCACCTTCAAAACTGTTGGCAAAATGGTAAAGAGGTTTAATTACCCAACCGCCTTTTAAATCAATAAATCCCCAGTAGCCTTTGGCGTTTGCAGCGGGTGCAAGTCCTTCTTTAAAGCCACTGGCATTTGAAAATTCAATTGGGATCACCACTTCGCCTGACGTATTGATATAGCCATACATATTGTTTTTAGATACGGCAGCCATTCCATTACTAAAGCTGAGTGCATCGTCAAAAATAGCTTCGGTAATCTCCTTTCCTGTGCTATCAAGGTATTGCCATTTAGACCCTTTTTTAACGGCGGTATACCCTTCTTCAAATGCCAGCCCATCATCGTATTGAAGTTTGATTACTTCCACACCTTCTTTACTTACATAACCAATTTTGTCATTTTTTTTAACCTTCGATAGTCCGCAAAGGCAGTTGTCGACAAAATCGTAATTCTTTTCCCATTTTTGAGCAAAGCATCCTAATACAGGGAATAACAGCATCAGGGTAAGTATCTTTTTCATGTTGTTTATTTTAAGATGAAAAAACCTATTGACTACACAAGGTAAAACAGGTAGTTGTTGAAAACGATGATTTCAGGATGCTGTAAACATGATCTTACTACAGGAAACCAGCCATTTAAAAATGGCCTGTTTTAGATTGAAAAGGTGAAGTTGGGTATATTTTAAAACTACGGGTAAGTGCTGTAGTTGCTTTGGAAGTGTTATAAAAATATAAAAGGGATTTGTGAGAAATTTTGTCCTGGACTTTATTTTCTTTTTGCTTCGCAATAAATAATCACTTTCAGCCTCGCTCAGGCTGTTTGGTTCATTTGACTTCACACTGGCTGTTTGGCCCCTTCGACTTCGCTCAGGATATTTGCCCCTTCAACTTCGTTCAGGATGAATGAACCAACTTTAAAAGTCTTTTTTACTTTTATAAATCGTAATTTTACCACTTACGATTCACTCAAAAAACTATACGATGAAAAGGATTTTTATGCTTGCTGCATTGTTTGCGAATACATGTTTTGCCCAGCAACAAAATGACCGGGAAAACCCATCACTGGTTCAGCAAAATAAAGAGAAGCCACACGCAACAGCAATGTTATTTACCAATGCAGCGGATGTGAAAGCAGACGATTACAGCAGATCGCCTTTTTATCAAACGCTGAACGGCACCTGGAAATTTGTTTACACAGACCGATATGCGAACCGACCAATTGACTTTTTTAAAACCAATCTGGATGATACCAAATGGAATGACATGACCGTTCCTTCAAATTGGGAATTGAAAGGTTTCGGTATTCCGATTTATACCAATATCGTTTACCCCTTCCCAAAAAATCCTCCCTTTATCGGCGACAATAATCCGGTGGGTACTTATCGAAAACAGTTTACCGTTCCTGCTAGTTGGGACGGGAGAGAGGTACTACTACATTTTGGATCCATTACCGGTTGTGCCTTTATATATGTGAATGGTCAAAAAGTGGGCATGACTAAAAATTCCAAGACGCCTGCTGAATTTAATATTAGTCCGTTCCTGGTAAAAGGTAACAATGTGTTGGCAGTGCAGGTATTTCGCTGGCATGATGGCAGTTACCTGGAAGACCAGGATTTTTGGCGCATTAGTGGGATTGAAAGGGATGTGTTTGTATACGCCTTACCAAAATTATCCGTATGGGATTTTTTCTTAAAGGGCGACCTGGATGCTAAATATACCAATGGCTTATTTAGTGCGGCGGTAGACCTTAGAAAGTTTGCGGGCAATACCATCCAGTCGGGCTCGGTGCTGGTAGAAGTGCAGGATGTAAATGGTAAAGCGGTTTATAGTAAACAGCAGAAATTTAAAACTACGGAAGATTCCATTCAAACTATGGTCTTCACCGGCACCATAAAAAATCCTTTGAAGTGGAGTGCTGAATTGCCTAACCTGTATGATTGTATCATAAGCTGGAAAGATGCTGCCGGAAATCTATTAGGAGTAACGGGTTCAAAAATTGGGTTCCGTAAAGTAGAGATTAAAAATGCACAATTGATGATCAATGGCGTAGCTACTCATGTGCGTGGAGTAAACCGGCATGAGCATGATGAACTACTGGGCCATGTACCCACAAGAGCATTGATGATAAAAGACATTCAACTGATGAAAGAAAACAATATTAATGCAGTTCGCACAAGTCATTATCCAAACGATCCGCTTTGGTATAAGCTCTGCGATCAATATGGATTATACCTGGTAGATGAAGCCAATATTGAAACGCATGGTATGGGTGCCGGTCAGCAGGGCTGGTATGATACGTTGAAGCATGTTGCATTTTTGCCATTGTGGGCTCCTTCTTTTCTCAACCGTATTTATGCAATGGTAGAGCGTGATAAAAACCATCCGTCTGTCATCATTTGGTCGCTGGGAAATGAGAATGGGGATGGTCCTGTTTTTAAAGATGCTTATAGCTGGCTCAAGGCAAGAGATAACAATCGACCTGTACAATATGAATCAGGAGGCGAAGGTTTAAATACGGATATTGTTTGCCCGATGTATCCTCAAATTAGTGATATGAAGTCGTATGCAGCTTCAGCCAAAAAGCGTCCTTATATTATGTGTGAATATGCACATGCGATGGGCAATAGCAGCGGTAATTTTCAGGAGTATTGGGATGTGATTATGAGTGATAAAAAAATGCAGGGAGGTTTCATCTGGGATTGGGTTGACCAGGGATTGAAAACGACCACAGCAGATGGCAGAAGCTGGTGGGCATATGGCGGTGATTTGGGCGGCTATGCATTACAGAATGATGAGAATTTTTGTGCCAATGGATTGGTAGCATCCGACAGATCGATTCACCCGGGCCTGAATGAAGTGAAGAAAGTATACCAGAATATTTTGTTTAAAGCAAGAGATGCTGCCAAAGGATCCATCACCGTGATGAACCTGTTTGATTTTACCAACCTGGATCAATACGATTTTAAATGGCAGTTGATACAGAATGGTGTGATGGTGAAGGAAGATGTTTTTTCGGTTAGTCTTGCGCCGCACCAGCAAATTGATGTTAATTTAAATCTTCCTCAATTTAAATCGCAGGAAGGAACAGAGTTTTATTTAAACCTGTATGCTTTTATAAGAACAGCTACCCCGCTTTTAAAAGCAGGGCACGAAATTGCGAGGGAACAATTTAAAACAGCAGGCGATTATTTTGCAGTTTCTTCTGATAAGGAAAAGCAACTGCAGGTTTCTAAATCTGGTAATACCCTGAATTTTGCAGCCGGAAAAATTAGTGGAAGTTTTAATTTGACCCAGGGGCGCATTAGCAGCTATGCCATTGACAAAGTAAGGGGAATGATTCAACAATTTCCTGAACCGTACTTTTGGCGTGGCCCTACCGACAATGATTTCGGAAACCATATGCCCGATGCAATGGGTATATGGCGCAATGCACACAACAATATCCAACGGAAAAATATTTCTGTAGGCGAGCCAACTGCAAATGGGTTATCTATTAAAGTTGACTATGAATTGTTGGGCATAAATGTTCCTTATTCGATAGCGTATTTTATACAAAATGATGGCTCAATAAAAGTAACTGCTGCAATTGATATGACCGGAAGAAACCTTCCTGAATTACCCCGTTTTGGTATGCGGATGCAATTGCCTGCGGAATATAGTAACCTGGATTATTACGGTCGTGGGCCGTTTGAAAACTACACGGATAGAAACACCGCATCTTTTGTTGGATTGTACAAAGATGATGTAGCTAACCAGGCAACCACCAATTACATTCGTCCGCAGGAAAGTGGTTACAAAACCGATACCCGCTGGCTAACGCTTACCAACAACGAAGGCCGTGGTTTGCAAATTGAAGGCCTGCAGCCAATTTGCTTTAGTGCGACCAACAACAGCACAGAAGATCTCGATCCGGGTAATTCAAAAAAACAACAGCATTGGATTGATGTGAAACCACGAAAAGAAGTGTACCTGAATATAGATTTAAAGCAGCGTGGTTTGGGTGGTGATAATAGCTGGGGCGCTTTGCCACACGATCAATACCGTATGCTCGATAAAAAGTATTCGTATAGTTATGTGATGAGGTTGATTGGGAAATAAGAAGATGACTGGCATTATTTATAAAAGACTATGAAAGTCAATTTGTACTGCCACGAATGCACGTAAACACACTATATTTTCAATACTGCATTCGTGGCAAATAATTTTAAAGGTGCTTCGTGAATTGTCGCTGGCTGGTAGTGGGGTTACAATAGCTTGCTTCCGCAGAGTACGAATGAATGAATAGTACAGTTGTTTTTTTTATAAGGTATCCTGATCAAATAATGTACAATGATAAGGTAGACTTTTTTTGAAAGAATCGAAATGAACGGGTGCATCCATTGGGCTTACATATTTTTTTGAAACCAACGTTCATAAGCGGGATCCAAAAATTCAATGGTGGCCCCACTATCATCAATCAATTCTTTTTGTACCAATGCTTTTTTAATTTTCAGCACATTTGCAGAAGTGCCTAACTCATACTGCTGGATGATTGTTTTGGAGCTGAAATTTTTTGTAATGCCATCTGCAAGTGCTTTTAAAAAATTAAACTGCGGTGTAGTAAGGTTCTCGGTATCCCTTGTGTATAGCAGCGCATTTTGTGCAAGCAGGTCTTCAATAGCATCCTGCAGTATTTTTTGTGTTGCGGTCTTTTCCGTTTTTATCCATACCAGGTGCGACAATTGTTGCACATAATATGAATGATCTTTTACGGTGGCAGCTATTTCTCCGGCAAGTTCGGCTGAAATTTTTTTCCTGGTAGCGGTAAATTGCCGCAATATAAAATTGACCCACTCTTCCCTTTGTATTTTAGGAAGAAATATTATTTCTCCGAATTTGTAAAATGGCTTTGATTGTTTGGTAAACAATTCTGTCATCATATGCTGTCTGCTGCCATACAAACAATAACATACTTTGGTGTGGTGTTGCCATTCGCTCCGCAGGCGTTTTTGAAAAAGCTCCGGTTCATCAAAATTGGCCAGGTTCTGAAATTCATCGAGGCATATAATAATTTTGATATTCTTTGCAAGGGCGATTTTTTCGGGCAGATTTAATATTTCAGGATAATTCTTTTCCAGCGATTTCCATTCAAATGAAATTTCCAATTCCTGCATCGGGTCGCTGCCTACGGATATTTTTGGCGTCACGTTTTTTAAATACTGTTTGCAGGTAGCGATCCATTCTTCCACTTTGTTGGAAGTTGCTTTTACTGTAGCCGTTGCCAGTGCTTTGTAAAATCCTTCCTCATTACGAATGCCCATCATATCTATCATCACTATTTTAGTTTGTCTGCCATGCAGAGAAACCGCAACTTTTTTCACAAGCGATGATTTGCCCCATCGCCGCGGAGAAATGATGATGGTATTTACCTGGCTGGTAAAATTATTTCTTAACCGTTGAAGGTCTTTTGTTCGGTTGTTAAATCCTTCTGCAATAACTGTTTTTCCAAATAAAAAGGGACTTTCCATCATTAAATATACCCACTATAAAATAAGTTACCAAATAGTAACTTACCAAATAGTAACTTACCAGATGGTAAGCCAACACAAACCGCTTCTGCATTGTGTTTTAGCTGAATTTACTTTTTATTACGTCCGCTACAATAAAGGTTAAATTTGCTAATTTTAAGAGAAATAGCTGGGCTGCCAGGTTTTTAAAAGATACGTTTATAACCAATGCAGCCTGTATCCAAAACTGATTATCCAGGCTGTATTTTGTGTATTCGATTTGTGGTGCCTGTGGTTGTTGGCATTATAATCAGCCTGCCCGCTGATCGATAATTTTTCAGTAAGCTGCTTACGGTATACAGGATTAGCAATGTGTAATAACTGATTTGTTCTCAAATGGGTTTACATATACAATTGTAAATTTTGAACAGGAAAGAATCAATTATCAATGAGTATTTAATTGGCGGCATAAGTCTAAGAATTCCTCGTAAAAAGTATAGTATCAGTCGTTCTTCGATTAAGCGGCTGGTGTTCGAAAAACAGGGTTTATCAGCAGTTGCAAGCCTCCCAAAGAACTATTGTAAAGGGTTATTTATAAAAAAAGGTTTTGAATTGTTCTGAAAACCCGGAGCGGATTTGCCTAGATTTTAATAGTGCTGTAATTACAATTGGAGCTGCAACGGCCCCATAATTTTCGGGGAAAACTATACAGCCACCCATATTCCAACGGTGTGGCCACAAACTTACAGCCATCCTTTTTTCAACGCAAAAGATACCAGTGCGGCTGTATTAAGACAACCTGTTTTACGAAGTAAATTTTTTCGGTGTGTGTCAACAGTACTCTTACTGATGAAAAGGTCGTTGCTTATTTCGGCACTTTTTCTGCCTTTAACAAGTAAGGCCATAATCTCCCTTTCCCGGTGGGTAAGTAGAATTGGTGATGCTGCAAAAATCTGTTTAACATTAACATCCATATAAGAAACTTCGCCATTGAGCCCAATGAACGACAGTACCGGGATGCCATTCGGTTTTAAGTGAGAAATATTGGTATTGTCACTCTGCCGGCTGTCTTTCGAAAAAAAGAAACAGAAAACAAATTATACATCAATGCTAAATTGGTAATTTACAAGCATTAAATAATTCAATCAACCAAATGAACGAATGAAAACAGGTACCCTGGGAGTAAATAATTTACAAATTGCTTACTGCATAACCAACGCCCAACAAGAAAATACCATTTTCTTTATACATGGAAATTCCTCCTCTTCCAATGCGTGGCGTAAGCAGATTACAAGCCCGTTGCTGGCTGATTACCGAATGATTACAATTGATTTGCCCAATCATGGAAAGTCTTCAGCATTGGATGCCGGTGGCGATTTTAGTTTGCCTGCACTTGCGAAAATCGTTGCTGCGGCAATAGACAAATTGAGTAATGATCAGCCTTATATTATTTGCAGTGTTTCGCTGGCAACCAATATTGTGGCAGAAATGTCAGTCAATGAAAATGAGCCAAAAGGGTTACTATTTGCAGGATCTTGTATAGTAGGCGAAGGATATGAAATGGATAAAATGATGTTGCCGGGGATTGATCCAACTGCAATTTTCTCAGACAATGCAGCGGAAGAAGGGGTTATAAAATATGCAACAACCACTTCCATTTCAACTGATACAGCAGATCTTGATTATTTTTTGAAAGATTATCGTGCAGTGCAGGGCAACTTTCGCTCATCGCTATACGCTACCATTGCAGCGGGTAATTACCGCAACCAGGTGCAACTCATTCAAAAAAGAAATTGCCCTGTCTGTATTGTTTTTGGAAAAGAAGAATCCATCGTGAATACCGATTACTTGAATGAAGCGCCTTTTAATTTTTGGAATCAAACCATTTATAAAATTGAAGGCGCAGGCCATTTGGTAAATATTGATGCGTCAGAAGCTTTCAATGAAATATTGGCTGCTTTTGCAAAAGAAAGGCTTACAACAAATGATGCCTGAAAGCAAAATTGATTAACCCTGCCGAATTTTGGGTATCCGACTTGTGCAGCATACTTCGTTTGTGATTAATAACACTGTGCTCGCTGATGAATAATTTATCCGCTATTTGTTTGCTGGTAAATTCTTCAAGCCAAAAGGGTAATAACCGGGTAAAAGTATTGCAGGCTAAAATGCAACTTGTTAATTTCCATATCCTTTGTAACAGTTTTACATAAGTCCCCCACAAGGGTGCATTTAAAATTGTCGGAAGGGTTGCCAACCTTGTGTAGGTTCTTTCTATTAAAAAACACTTACAAAAGGTTGGCAACCCTGTATTGAGCTGCGACAATTTTAAATACGCCCCCCCACAAGGTATAGATGTATATTTTTGAAGAATTTGAGTACCTTTATTTTATAAATATTTTACGATGCAGACTACAATTAAAAATAATAAACCTAAGCAAGTAAATGAAGGTAAAAAACCATCCTTGTTGCGGCAAATAGTAGATAAGGTAGATAGTATGGATGAAGGCGAAAAAAAACTTGTATTATTAACTTTAATGCAGGATGAGTTTTCTGCAAAGTACAGGATGCTGGATAATGAAATAGCGTCAAGCAAAGAAATTATGGACGAAAAAAAAATAAATTCATTGGTGACAGCAACCAGAAAAGAAATCTATGAACAAAAAATTCGTTCTTGATACCTCCGTTATTCTCAAATACACCTCTCATTACAAATTGTACAGGCTATTCAATATGGTAGTAAAATATAGGATGGTCATTTTTGTAAATGATATCCTGATTATTGAACTGGAAAGAAATCTACCAAAGATTATTAAATCCCCTCCTGTTTCTTATCAAAAAATAATGGAAGAGATATTGTTATTAACCACTTATATCAATACGGTAAAACTATTTGATAAAAGCCCCGACCCAAAAGATAATTTTCTTTTCGACATAGCCATTCAAACTGGAAGCGAAGTAATTGTAAGCGATGAGAAAAAACTATTGAACTATAAAGAAAGCCCCGTTGCTATAAAAAGCTTAGGCTGGTTTAAAGAGAATTTTCCGATTGAATTATAAAAGTCTTTTCTTGAATGTAAAGTTGCCTTCATTTGGCTGGTCACAATTACGGGTTAAATTATGACTAAGGTTTTTACCACTGATGAGGGTTTTCTACAATATTTTTTACATCAGATGTTGTTTAAAAGCAAAGCCAAGTAATGCGGCTGTATTTTGTGTGTTTGATTTATGGTGCATGTTTCGCTTGTGATTGATCACCGTATATTCACTGAGAAATAGATTATCGGCAATTTGTTTACTTGTGAGGCCATCGGCGATATATACTAAAATTTCCAGTTCCCGCTTCGAGAAAACTTTGTCGTCCTCCCTGAGATAGTAGGTGTTTTTGCTTACCAGCTCTGTACTACCGGTTAAAGCATCCACTTTTTCCACCAACTGTATCACCGGGTTTTCCAATTTATAGTGATTGATATTGGTAACTACACCCATACTCAATAAAGGATTTCCATTTGCATCCGATTGAATAAATGCGTTACGCTGTAATAAATTAACGTATTGTCCTTTGCCATTTTTCACCCGGTAGTTAAAAGAAAAAATATGATCCTTATGCTCGTGAACCGGGATTGCCTGTAGCATCTTCAATCTGTCTGAAAAAATCTGATTATTAAACAGGTTCAGATCCTCCGGGTGATAATTGTCCATTACAAAATTCACCCCGCCGTCCATCATTTCTTTGGTTGAAAAATTCAGGTGCGCCTCGCATTGGTTGGAAACAAACACATATTTACCAGTGGTATAATCCAGCAAATAAATCATGGGTACACTGTGGTTCAATACATTGAATGCATGGTGCCGAACGTCGAACAGTTTTTCAATACCATTCGTTTTTATTTGCCCGGGGGTTATTTTTTGATCGCCTTGCTGTCTTATAAAATCAACCCAGGCGCTCTTTTTTTTAGGTGCCACGTATTGCTATATTTAGCCTGTTATGTTAAAAACACATTTTATATTTTGAAGATACATTTATTTTTAAAATATGACAAGTTTCTGCTATTATTCTGCTGTCAGGCCATACAGCCATCATCGGTAGAAGAAGATAAAAAGGATATCATTTGTTGTAAATAACGAAAAATAAGCCGGGATAAGCAACAGAAAGGCAGAAATGATGCTATATTAATAAAACGTAAATTTTGTTTAAGCCGATAAAATTCTGGTTATTTCAAAATCTGATTGCAGTTATAGGGTTGCCATGTATAATGGCCGTGATCCCAAAGGAGCTTCGTTCCCGCCAATCGATTCAATCAATTAATATGAATTTTATTATGAGTTTTTACAGCAATCTGGCATCAATAACAGATGAGAGCATAAAGGCAGTGTTGCTACTTAACAATCCGTTTGTATGGCGGTAACCAAGCGATAGGGCGGTAATAACAATGGCCCCTGGCTTAGTACCTATAAGCAGTTGTCCCTGCGAGGCGTTTACCGTTTGATGATTGTAAGGGATGATTATTTTTTTACATCTGCACCCAGCGCAGCACCATTTGAAAGCATGAAGGAAGCTGCCGCAAAAGTAAATTCCAGCGCAATGGTATTGGCAGAAGCGTTGATGGCAGATGAAGGTACAAAGGCACGTAGTTGAATCACCAGTTCGTTGGCTGTAGTTGCTTGTTTCGGGATTAAAGGGAAACCCACTTACAAGTGGGATCTCGTTGGTAGGAGGGATGGATAATACATCCCTTAATTGCAGCCATTTAGCAAAGGCACCCGAAAATTTACCCTGCATGCTTTGTTTTTAGGAAATGGGATAGCGGGTAATAACAAGGAACGAAGGGATTTGCCGAGGGTAGCGCAAATGCCAAAATTTTCACTCGGTTTTTTTGTTGCATCTGTTTGTTTTGGAGCAGCACCCATCACTGGCTACCTGCACGCCATTCCTTTCATAAAATACCAGGTTATTCATTTTCCCTTTTAAATAAGTCGTCATTTGGATTGCCCTCTTCCTTGTTTTTAATTGTTAAATGATAGCAGTGATCATTAACTGCCCACCAGATGTTAACTATCTGACTGGTCAATTACTGCCTTTGTTATGCTTCGTTACTACTGCGTCATTCCTGCGCTATTTAACGCAGGGATGACGCACTGGTATATTTAAACAAACGAGTGATTGAATATGATAGTATATGAGACGAGTTAAAAATCTGTTTTTGAAGGAAAGGCTGGCTAAAAAATGACAAGTTCCTGCTATTGCCGGGCAAGGTTAATGCAGTTAGTTTTGAAAAGAAAAAAAAACGGGATAAACCCGTGCTAAAAAACAGTATAAACCTTGTGGTGAAATACAAAATATAGTTGCAGGTTTGTATTAAAAATAAATATCCTCCGTTCTATAAAAAATCCACCATGCTTTTAAGTACTTACCCTTTTAGAAAATGCGACGTATAGCAACATGTTATAATCAATTCTTTATTCAATTAATAAACATTCAACTTAAAACAAATTACCATGCCAACAGTAACAATTGAAACCATTAGAGGTTATTCAAAGACATCTTTTGAAGAAGCTTTAGAAAATGCTATTAAAGAAATCAGGAATGTAGATCCTTTATTTAATGATTTCAAAATAATACAAATTGGTAAAGAAGTTGGAGGTGCTACAGGAAGAGATGATTACTATGTAGTAATTGATCAAAAATAAACATGTTGGTACTTTTACTATGTTAAATTCAGGATACTTTCCGAAAAAAATATTGATGAAAAGGAGATATTTCAGTGTCATCTAGGCGCAGGTATCTTTATTGTTGGCTGCTTTTTCCCTACTGTTGTGAGCTGAATACACTTCAGCTATTCAGGTTTAGTAATAGCTAAAAAGTTTAAAACACCTGTAGTTATATTTTACAAAAAAAAAGGGTAACAAGTTGTTGTTATTTCGGATGCTTATTTAGTCAAAGCATTAGTAACAAGGCCGACACAGGAAGGAGTTCTGCGCCTGCGGGGAAAGTGTATTAGGCAATTTTGTAAACCCCTTAAATGAAAGCGGTTTACTGATACCTGGCTTTGAAGTATTGGCGTATAAAAAATTTAGGGATGATACCCAGTCATTTTTTGGACAGGCGAAATTAATATTGGGCAATATGAAATCGGATACTAATAACCTGAATAATGCTACCCGGTTATTTGTGCCGGAAGCCAGCAATATGGGCTTTCTGGTAGATTTTACTTTTGGATTTAACAAAGCCAGTTATGTTTCTAAAAAAGATCAGCTAGAACCATATTATACGCTGGGATTTAACTTTGGCCTTTATTATTTGCAGAAGCAATTAATTACGGTGGATAAAGAAAAAACACCTTTTACTATTGGGCTGGTACAAACAAAAGCGGGGTTCGAAAAAACAATCGTTCGTAACGGACTAGCAGCTTTTGTAAACCTGAATGGTATATATGTGGGAAGGGGTATGGAAAGCTATAAAAAAAATATGACGACAGCAATAAAATGCAGTGGTGTGTTGACTTCGGTTTAAAAAGTTACCTCACCCTCACTAAAGACAACAAAACCAATTTGCTGATGGAACTTCGCTTTATACCTGTAAATAATTCTATACGCACAGTTACCAAAACAACTGACACTTTTATTCCGTTGATTAAAATAGGGTTTGCCAAAAATTTTACCTTTTAATATTGCCTGCTTATATCAATCGCTTATAACACCTAAGCATGATATTATAAATATTTGGATGTGCAAAATCAATCAACTACCAACTAACCATTTAATAAAACAATTCATCATTTTCTAAAAAAACAAAAACATGAAAAAAATCTTCATTCTCAGTGTAGCTGCCACACTTATTTGCAGCGTTTCTTATGCCAAAATATGGCGGGTAAATAATAATAATGGCGTTACTGCAGACTTTACAACTGCACAGGCTGCCAACAACGATGCCGCAGTGCAAAACGGTGATACCATACACCTTGAACCATCACTTGCACATTATGGAGAGTTAGATGTAACTAAAACACTAACCTGGATTAGCACCGGGGCATTTTTAGATATTTACCCGAATGAACAGTTTTCAGCGAATGTGGGCAGAGTGGCTGGCTTAAATATTTCCCGCCCGGGCTGCCAAAACTCTGTTTTTCAAATTTATGTAACGGCAGCTATTACCATAGATCAGGTGGGTATTACTATTAATAGGTGCTATGTAGAGGGTGATATTAGGATTATTAATACTGGTAATGGAAATATCAACAATAACAATACGGTAACAACTTCTTTTATTCGAGGCGAATTACGCATCAATACTGGCAATAATATAGTGATATCGAATAACATTATTGGGGGGGCTGTTGGTGTAGGTGCTCAAACTATATTGGCGGTAATAACGAACAATGTTATTAATGCAAGGCTAGACCAAGCCGCTGCAATGAATAACTCCATTGTAGAAAACAATATTTTTAACAAAATTACCGCTGCCTACACTTTTACCAACAGTGCTGTACAGTACAATATGAGTGGTGCAGTTGGCGTATTGCCGGCCGGCAACAACAACCAGAATAATATTACCATGAGTAATGTTTTTGTAAACAATGACGGCATCATAGATTCATCATTTGTATTAAAAGCAGGCAGCCCTGCAATTGGCGCTGGTAGCAGCGGTGTAAACTTGGGCGCTTTTGGCGGTGTTTCACCCTTTAAATTAAAGATGCAGCCACCTATACCATCCATTTATAAAATTCAGGCATCATCTATAGCAACAGGCAACACGCTAAATGTAATTTTTAGCACCAAAAGCAATAATTAACATTAACCAACTCAACATTCCAAAGCAAGGTCAGCAAGGCTGGATGCACCAAACCAAGAGTAATCTCTTGCTATGTTATGGGGTTTTAAAACAACGTTATGCAAAAATTAATTGCTCTCATAGGTTGCTATTGTTGGTTTTTGCAGCTTACTGCTCAACCCAACATTGTTGCAGCCGAATATTTTATTAATACAGATCCGGGTTTTGGTAAGGCAAGCCCTATTGTTATCAGTAGTCCTTTAAACAATATAGCCAACCTACAGTTTAGTGCAGCAGTTGGCAGCCTGCCGCAGGGGGTTCATTCGTTGTTTATCCGCAGTCGTGATGCCAATGGCAAATGGAGTGTAACCAATCGGTTTGTATTTTTTAAACCACCTTCAACTGTAAGCGTTGGCGCACCTAATATTGTAAAGGCCGAATATTTTTTCGATACCGATCCTGGTTTTGGTCTTGCCACCAATATTCCTATTACTGCCGGTGCAGATGTTCAAAATGTGAATTTTGGGATAAACATAAGCGGTCTTTCGGTAGGTCTTCATTCTTTATTTATCCGCAGCCGAGATGCCAATGGTAAATGGAGTGTAACCAGCCGTCAGTTGATGTATAAGCCGGTTGCTACCATTGCAACAGCCAACAGCAATATTGTAAAGGCTGAGTATTTTTTTGACACCGATCCTGGTTTTGGCCTCGCCACTAATATTCCAATTACTGCAGGTGCAGATGTTCAAAACATTAATTTGGAAGCAGATATAAGCGGTCTTTCAACTGGAGTTCATTCTTTGTTTATCCGCAGTAGAAATGCCAATGGTGTTTGGAGTATTACCAACCGGAAATTATTGTTTAAACCAACTCCTGCAAGCATTTTGCCACCTGCGGCTATAACACAAGTAGAATACTTTTTTGATTCTGACCCGGGATTTGGCAATGCAGTTCCTGTGGTAGTAAACCCGGCCGTTAATATTGCAGACTTCAATGCGCCAGTCAATATCTCTGGTCTTGCACCGGGCGACCATACTTTATTTTTCAGAAGCCGCACCAGCAGTGGGTGGAGTATCACCAATGCCTATACTGTACCGATTACTGCCAATGCAGCCCTGCCGTTTATCAATGTAAATGCAGTGAATAAAAAAACAATGTGTGCCGCCGACAGTTTAAAAATATCGTATGATGTAAAGGGTATATTTAACGCTGGCAATATTTTTAATGTGCAGTTGAGCAATGCAAATGGCTCCTTCACAAATCCGGTAATTATTGGTTCTTATACCGGTACCAACAGTGCTATTATAGCTTGCAAAATACCCAATAATATTATCGGGGGAACCAATTTTAGAATCAGGGTAAGCAGTACCAATCCTGTGGTGACTGGCCTTGCGAGTAGTGATGCCCTTACAATTGGTAACAAATCGCAGCCGCAATCAATTACTGGTGCGGTTGATGCAAATGGCAGTTTAAATTATTCCTACAATATACCAGCCGTTACGGGCAGCACCTGGCAATGGATATTGGCTGGCGGCATACAGCAAAGCGGAAGCAATACTAATAATATTGGAGTAATTTGGGCATCACCCATAGTAGGAAACAGTGCACTTGGCATTATTAAGCTGGTAGAAACCAATTATGGATGTAGCGGTGATACCAGCAATTTAACAGCAACAATTTACAAGCTTCGCATTGCTAACAGTACTGCAGTTACTGCCTGTAAGGGTTTTGGAATAACCATCAATGTAACTGCAGATGGTGCTTTTGTGGCAGGCAATACCATTACCGCACAATTGAGTAATGCAACAGGGTCATTTGCTGCTCCTTTAACCATTGGAACTGTTGTACTCGTTGGCAATGGCCTTAACCAGGCTGCAGTTATCAATGCAACTATACCTGCTGTTGCAAATGGCACCAATTATCGGGTGAGGCTAACAAGCAGTACCGGCTTATTTATTGGCGATACTTCCATCGCCATCAGCATTCAAAAACCAAATCTAGGTGCAGATATTATAAGAAGCAAATGCCTCGGCTTTACCTACGACCTAAGCTCAGTGTACAATACAGCAGGCTTAACCTATACCTATTTTACACAAGCTTTTGCAAGTATTGCTAACCCACTTGCTGTAGAAACTGGCGTATTTCAAATTGTTGCCACCAATAGCGATGGTTGCAAAGACACAGCGCAGGTAACAGTAACCAATTTTGTGAAACCGAACCTGGGATCAGATACAACCCTTAATCATATATGCGCAGGTGAAACTACCAATTTGAATCCATTGTATAAGACCACCGGATTGACTGTAAACTGGAATACGATGAACACAATTGCAGCCTCACCTGGCGTATACAGGCTGATCGTAACCAATACGTCCGGTTGTACAGATACAGCTTTTGCCAACATTGTATTGGAAAAGGCTACCTGGACAGGCACCAGCAGCAGCAACTGGCATGTGGCAGCAAACTGGAGTACCAACAAAGTGCCCACGTTGCAAACACATGTGTTGATTGCATCCGGCACACCGAATTCTTGTAGTATTAACACAGCCGATGGGGAAGCCGCCAGCATTCAAATAAAGCCCGGTGCTGTTTTACAGGTAGGCAGCAACCGTAAATTACAGATAACTCAAAAGTGTACCGAATTACCCGTAAAATGATAAACCCAAAGTCCTCTCTCCTTCATTTTGGAGAGGGGACCTTTTTACTCATCAAACATTAAAAATGATCACATGAAATTATTAAAAATACCCGGTTGCAATGAAGGTTTTGGTGTAGCCGCAGAAGAGATCATCCGCATACAAGCTGTCAGCAATTACAGCCGCATTTATTTTTCCAATGGCAAGGTAGTAGTCGTTGCCAAAGTATTGCATTGGTTCGAAGATTCGTTGCCGATAGATATGTTTGCGAGGGTACACCGAAGTCATCTCGTAAACAGGATGTTTGTGGGGAGTGTAAATGGTAAGCGTACTGAAAAATTGGTTTTATTGAATGGCGAAATAATTACTGTCAGCCGAAGGAAAAAGAGTTTATTTAATTGATTCATTCACCCACGATTATTTTCTGATTTTCAATTGGTGAAGATCTGTTCATTCCATATTAAATCTGTGTGTTGCCGGACCAAATAATCAAAATGCCTATATAACTTAAAATATATTCATATATTTATCGCAATAAAATTGTCTCTTTCAATTACCAACTGCATGGGCAAACAAAATCAAATTCTCAGATTGTTATTTTCTTTGTTTTTAAGTCAAATGGTTACCATCACATTTGCCCAGCAATCAATTGTAAAATCCTTTATTGATTCTAACAATAGTTTTCAGCGTATCTGTAGCAATGATGTCCTATTGCAGGAACTTAGAAAGGATAAAAATTTCAGGGCAAGAGAGGAAAAAATGAATCAGCAGATTCTGCATTTTAACCGTCCGGCTGGCAATGATACCCTTATACTTCCTGTAGTAATTCATATCATCAATAACAATCCGTATTCGATTTCAGATGCTGCGGTGTTAGGCGGTATTGGCGATTTGAATGATGCCTTCGGCAAATCAGGGGCATATGCATTCAGCCCCGGAGCAGATACAAAAATTAAATTCTGCATCGCCAAAAAAGATCCGGATGGCGGCATTACAACCGGCATTACCAGAACGACTGCTTACTTTGGTAATGATTTAAACATGGACAATGAAGATGCAAAGCTGAAGAACCTGGTTCAGTGGGATCCCAAACGGTACATCAATATCTGGTTGATCACCAATATTTACGCAGAGTCGTATGCCAACTATAGCTGTGGGGTTTGGACGAGATTGGGTGTTGGGGGTTATGCGACTCTGCCGCCGGGCGGTAATTCGTTAGATGGGATTGTGGTTACCGGTTTTGGTGTTTTGCTGGCGCATGAAATGGGGCATTATTTGGGCTTGTACCATACCTTCCAGGGAGGCTGTTATAATTTTAATTGTGCCACCGATGGCGACATGGTTTGCGATACACCGCCCGATGGTTCGGTATATCCATCCTTTGCCTGTAATAATCCATCCAATAGCTGTAATTCAGATACCCTGTCTGCTTACTCCAACGGCTTTTTTACTACCGATGTTCCTGACCAGATTGACAATTTTATGGACTATGGAAATGGTGCCTGTAGCAAACAGTTTACACAAGGTCAGGCAGACAGGATGAGGGCTGCAATACAAACCCAGCGCCCCGGTTTATTGCAGGATGAATGCAGTCCGCCCTGTGCAGAAAATATCATTGCCGGGTTTACCAGAGATACCGCATATACTGCTTTGGGAGACTCGGTAAGTTTCACCAACACCTCTTCCGGTGCTACCAATTATAGCTGGCTGGTAAATGACGTAGCAACTTCTGTCGATGTAAATTTTAATTACACATTCAATGCCATTGGTAAATACAAGATTACTTTAAAAGCGTTCAATGCCAATGCCGGTTGCTTTGCTGCATCTACCTGTTATGTAATTGTGAACTGCGGCGTTAGTGCCCGTTTTTTTACCAATAAAAAAGCAATCGCTTCCACCTTGCCATTGTACCCGGATAGCATCATTTTTACCAATACTTCCTTTCGGGCCCAAAGCTATCAATGGCTGATTGGGAATGATAAAGGAATGATGGAGCAGGTGGTAAGTACCAATGTGAATCTTACGTACACATTTCCCGGTCAGGCGAACTATGCCATTCGGCTGGTTGCCACCAATGGTTCCTGTGCGGATACTACCAGTTTTTATTATGTTAATGTGCAGGATGCCACACCTGATGGAGTGGTTTATATATCAAGTGCAATATGCTATCAGCAAACCAAAGTGATACTTAATTTTTGTATAGACAACTATGGCTTTGCACCTTTGCCAAAAGGCACACCGGTTACTTTTTATGATGCCGATCCCCGGTTACCGGGTGCTAAAAAACTATCTCCCACATTTTATTTACCCTACCAAACAGCAGGTGGCAATTGCCGCTATTGCTTCAGCAACCATATCATCGATATTGGCTATGCTCATCTTAACCAGGTGTATGCGGTGTTCAACGATTCGGGAAATACAGCGCCACTGGTACTGCCCAATACATTGCTGCCGGAGAAAAATTTTGTCAACAATGTTTCGGTAATCAGCAATATCCGCTTTGGGGTAAATACATTTCCTGCTACGGCTACATTATTGCCCGGCGATACGTTGCAACTACTGGCACAGTCTTACCCAACGGCTGCTACTTATTTGTGGAATGCACCATACAGACTTAGCTGCACGGCATGCAGCAATCCGCAGTTATACGCTGATTCTGACAGGGTAAAAAGGGTGATTGCTACCAGTGCTTATGGCTGTATTGATACGGGTTATGTTACCATAAAAGTGCCGCCGGCAAATGATTATACCATCAATATCAATACACTTTGCGTGGCAGGGGATAGCATGACGGTAGGCTTCACCTTATTCAATCAGTTTTTTAGGGGAGTGATACCAAAAAATTTAAAAGTATCTTTTTACAAGGGCGATCCAACTACTAATACGGCGGTGTTATTACAACCTGTTTTTAGTGTGCCGGATACGGTGTTTGCTTTGCAGCAAAACTTCAATACAACCATCCAATCTATATCACCCGGCAATTTGTATGCTGTTGTAAACGATAGTTCAATGGCGGTGCCCATCAGTTTGCCCAATACACTAAAGCTGGAAAAAGTATACACCAATAACATGCATTCCGTTGCGTATATCGCCAATAAAACTTCGTTTGATATCGCCATTTGCCAGGGCAGCAGTTATTTTAGTTATAACAAGGCGGGTACTTACACCGATACCATTTCAGGATACAATGGCTGCGATAGTATCCGTACGGTTAACCTTACTGTAAAACCGGTTTTTGCAACTACCGTATCAACTGCTATTTGCCAGGGGGAAAATTATGCAGGGCATACCGCCACAGGTACTTATGTAGATGTGTACCCCGCTATCAACGGTTGTGATAGTACAAGAACTCTGCATCTTATTGTAAAGCCGTTGGCTTTCAGTAATATTAAGGCAGTTATTTGCCAGGGCGAAAATTATGCAGGCCATACTGCCACCGGCACTTATACAGATATTTACCCTGCTGCCAATGGCTGCGACAGCACCCGCACACTAACGCTTACCGTTAACCCAACAAAGGCATTAACGATCAATCCCCAAATATGCGAAGGCGAAAGTTATTTTGCAGGCGGGCGGCTGCGTACCGTTAGTGGTACTTATTTTGACACGGCTAAAACTTACCTTGGTTGCGATTCTATAAAAACAACCCGTCTTACGGTTCATCCCAATCCTGTGCCGGATCTTGGGGCAGACAGGGGCATTTGCCTGAATGATTCTTACACTTTAAATCCCGGAACTTTTACAAGTTATTTATGGCAAAATGGTAGCACCGGCACAACATTTACAACTGCTATTTTAGGGCGTTATTATGTAACCGTAAAAAATGTATTTGGTTGCAAAGCTGCCGATACAATTGTACTGGACAGAATATTACCGTTGCCGAAAAACTATTTGCCGGCAGATAGTAATCTTTGCAAAGGAAATATTTTGCCCATCGCTGTGCCCGGCTATAAAACTTATTTATGGAGTACCAATAGTACGGCGAGCTTTATTAATATTACCACTACCGGAACTTATAAACTACAGGTTACGGATGGCTTTGATTGCAAGGGCGATGATTCTATGAAAGTGTTCTTTTACACCGATTGCATTATCATTGCCATTCCCTCCGCATTTTCTCCAAATGGTGATGGACTGAACGAAACGTTTAAACCCCTGGTACCGGCACCGGTAACCAATTACCGGATGGAGATTTTTAACCGTGCAGGTATAAAGATTTTTGAAACAACCAACTCGTCTATCGGATGGGATGGCACCTACAAAGGATCGCCGCAAGACCCGGAAGCGTATGTTTATTATATTACCCTGGTAGATTACACCGGCAGGCAGGAGAGGAGAAAGGGTACGGTGGTGTTGGTTAGGTAACGTTTTTAAGTCAAAGGCTGTCACCTGGGCGCAGGTCTCCGGACCTGTTGCCTGCCGTCACTAATGCAATGGGTTAAGTAAATGAAACATTTTTTTATGCTGCTAAAATAATAAACATGAGTACAAAATATAAGTTCATTGATAAAACAAGGGGTTTACTTTACAACTTCTACAGTAGTAGGATGGCTGAATGTTTTTACAAGGGATATGTACAGAGATATTGTATTAGATAGTATTCGTTTTTGTCAACTCAATCAGGGATTGTCTGTACACGCCTGGGTATTAATGACCAACCATCTGCACATGATCGTTCTTTCGATGCTAAACAAGAACCGGGACTGGTATTAAAAATATGAAAGCTTTACAGCAATCAAATTGATAAACGCCATCATAAACAACCCAAACGTAAACAGGAAAGAATACATGCGGAAGCTGTTTTAAAGTGGAGGGTAAAAAAGAGCCGCAGCAACCAGCGGTTTAAGTTTTTGCAACATGAAAACCATCCGGTGTTGCTTGATAGCGATTTGCTATTCAATCAAAAGCTTAGCTACCTGCCTGTCCGACAAGCCATTCAGGCGGGCATTGGAATCCCGTAACAGCGGGCTTTGTAAATGAGCCTTGGTATTGCCGGTATAGCATGCGATTGATTACATGACAAAAGACAAAGGATTACTTAACCTTGTATTCCTGGAGTGAATGGTTATGGCGGCAGTAGTGACGTAGGGGCAACAGGTCACGAGACCTGCGCCTACGGGGGGGAATCTTAATATTCATACACCATAAAATAGCTTTGCAAACTAAACATTTGAATAATATGAAGGTATCAACTTGATACGATTATTTTATGCCAAGCCCACCCTCTGTTAGGTTGGCGGGGGCCTTTTCTCATAAACATTAAACACAATCAAATGAATTTTTTAAGAATACCAGGTTGCAATGACGGCTTTGCTGTCGCAACCGAAGAGATCATCCGCATACAAGCCATCAGCAACTATAGCCGCATTTATTTTTCCAATGGCAAAGTAGTTGTGGTTGCCAAAGTGTTGCATTGGTTTGAAGATTCGTTGCCAGAAACCATGTTTGCAAGAGTACACCGCAGCCACCTGGTGAATAAATTGTTTATAGAAAAAATCAAAGGCGCCCGGTCAAAATCATTGCTGCTATACAATGGTGAAAGTATTGCTGTTAGCAGGCGGAGGAAAGTATTGATTGGGTGAGTTTTTTTGTGGATTTTGAAAATTGCTATTGGTGAAATCTAATAGGCGCTGCAATGATAACTGGGTTTGTGCAGTAGGTTTCCAGTGCCGGACATAATTATTGAGTTATGGAATTTATTAAGACATCAGTTGTAATACACTGGTGGTTTTTTGTAAATACAACAATAGTAAATTTTTTTGGGTATGTATCATCAGGATTAGTAACCAATAGCTATAGGATTGGAAACCTGCACCAACAAATAAAAAAAGCTATAATTTTTCAATTTCAGCTTCGTTCAATCCGGTAAGTTTTGCAATGTCCTGCAATGATAATCCCATTGCCTTTGCAGCAGCAGCAACTTTCCTTTTACCTTCCAAAATACCTTCAACTTTACCATCACTGTAAGCAGTTTCAATAATTCCCTTCATATCCCGGTATTCTTTCAGGCTACTTTCGTACAATTCCCATTCTGCATTGTTAAAGCCTGCCAATTCGGCTTTTGCAAATGCCTGGCTAAATATCGCCTCCTCATTGAAAATGGAAGGAATGCTTTGAAAATCTTCGAGGTGGCGGATAAAGTAGAGCCATTTATCTAACCTTGTAACCAATGCATTCTCTGCCTTTTTAAAATTGGGCATTTTCAGGTAGATATAGGTAAGTTTTTCATAGAATGTTTTGCCGTGTTGGTTTTTTAGTTTAATGGTATGCACCACTTCACTTTTTTCAGGTTCGGTTTCATAATCATCAAATGTAAAATCCAGTATACCAATGCAAAAAACGGCATTCAGTTTATAGTTCCATTCGCCTTTTTCTGCCTGTTCCCGTATGGGGAAGGTGGAATAATAAACTGTTCTTTCTTTAAAAAAATTTTGTTTTGCTTTTTGCAGCTCCACAATAAATTTATCTCCATTTTCAGCTTCGCAATAAATATCAAACAGCGATTTTCTGTCGGCTTCAGTTTGCCCGAGATGCTCGTTGTTTTTAAAGGAGAGATTTTTTATAGTAGCATATGCAGGCAAAAGGCTATTCAAAAAATCGAGCAAGAGCGGCTTGCTGGCTTCTTCGCCAAAGATTTTTTTAAATCCGAAGTCAGTAAATGGGTTAATATATTTTGCCTTCATTTTCGAGTGATTATAAACAAATTTAGACTAATTAATTATTTGAGATTATATGAGGCGGACATCCTAAAAAAGCCGTGCTATAATTTTTCAATATCAGCTTTAGAAAGTCCGGTAAGTTTTGCAATATCTTGCAATGATAATCCCATTGCCTTTGCAGCAGCAGCCACTTCCAACTTACCTTCCAAAATACCTTCCAAAATACCTTCAACTTTACCATCACTGTAAGCAGTTTCAATAATTCCCTTCATATCCCGGTATTCTTTCAAGCTACTTTCGTACAATTCCCATTCTGCATTGTTAAAGCCTGCCAATTCGGCTTTTGCAAATGCCTGGCTAAATATTGCCTCCTCATTAAAAATGGAAGGAATGCTTTGGAAATCTTCGAGGTGGCGGATAAAGTAGAGCCATTTATCTAACCTTGTAACCAATGCATTCTCTGCCTTTTTAAAATTGGGCATTTCCAGATAGATATAGGTGAGTTTTTCATAGAATGTTTTGCCGTGTTGGTTTTTTAGTTTAATGGTATGCACCACTTCACTTTTTTCAGGTTCGGTTTCATAATCATCAAATGTAAAATCCAGTATACCAATGCAAAAAACGGCATTCAGTTTATAGTT
>JBGSMI010000232.1:0-12702 GCA_041740215.1 Ferruginibacter sp. | reverse complement strand
TGCTTTTACAGAAAAATATCCCAATGCCTGGATTTTGGCTACGGGAAGCACTTCTGTTAGAACAAGACTTTAAAGAATGGGAATAACAAATAATTTGGCAGACATGGAAATAGATTTTATAGTTTCGGGATACAACAAATATGAAGAATGGGAAAAGTTCATTGTTGGTGAAGATTACGAAGCATTTTTATTAACAAAAAAATTAAAGTAAAATGACAGTTGAAGAAACAATAGAAAAGTTAAACAATTCTAAAGTTCCAATTATTGTATTTGACAAAAAACTTGAGCGTTTTAAGGGACAAAATTTGTTCCCGGAAAAGTTAAAAAGAGCCAATGAAATTTTAGCTAAAACGGGTTTACCAAGATTGATCAAATAAGAAAAAACTTACCGCTAACATTAAGAAGGATAGCCAAAAATTCCCCCCAAGAAAAAGCCCTGCATAAAAAAAGCAAAGGTGGGGCTGGATGCTATTCTTTGTTCACCGACAGGTGAAGAATCCGTTAGATATCGCATCCACCCTTCGTATTTTTTATTTACTACTCCTACTTTATTAAAAAATCCAACGGCTATCGGATGATGGGAAAAAAGAATTAATTGAGTGTAAAAATTATGTTTCATTCCCATCATAAAAGAATGTTTGCCAAACGACTATCACACATTGCATTTATTGATTTCCCGGGGCACACTCCTTCGAAAAGAGTTGCCAATAGGATATTTGAATAATAAATAGAGGCTTGAACCATATTTAATCCAAAACGTCCCCATTCCACCTTAATCAAACTTGCGTCGATGATTCGAACAATCTCACTATCTGGTCGTGACAAACCAATCGGACTTGGAAAAGGCATCAATTCGGGGTTATCCCAATCAATAAACACTGGTGAGTTTCCGGTATTGTATAATCATACATCAGATACAATTTCTTCATTACGGCTCAAATAACCATATACTGTACTATTATCTTCATCTATGATAACGCTATAGGCATTTTCAATTTCATTGCTAATTTGAACAAACATTGTTGAATCTTCCATATTTATCCTTTTGGTTTGCCTGGCATGTTTTTGTAAACACTTTTATAATATTCACCTCTGAAATGCCTTCTCTTCATTGTTTTCAATTTGCTTCTTTTGACAGACCTCGGTTCACTTTCTGCCTGGTCCGATTTTTCTTAATTATCGACAGGCGCAATTCCTTTCTTTATCTGTGTTGATAATAATCTTTCTTCCTGAAAAAACATCAAAATCAACATATCAACCAATCCCATTTTTTTGAAAATAATCAGTTGAGCTACAATATAACAATAAAACAATCCCAAGGCCATCGGATTAACCATATCACCATCCAACCATTGACCACATGAACCTTAAACCGTCTTTCCGTATTTATCCTTATTTTTGATGCCATTTAAAAAATATGAAGAAATTAGTTGTTGCCTGTTTAGCCATTTTTGTAATTGATATCGCCAATGCGCAAACAAAATCAAAAGAAGAACAAGTTGTTGTTGCAAAAACAAAGGTTGCTATAAAAGGCGGGGCTAATATGAGCACCGCTAAAGTTTCGCAAAATGATGAAAAGCTGGAAAGCAAATTTGTTCAGGGCTATGGCATTGGTCTGTTATTTAAAATTCCTTTCGAAGGACATTTATATTTTTCGCCCAATCTGGCATATAACAGAAGAGGTTACACGTACACACCCAAAGCCGGCAGCATCACCGAATATCAAAATACCATTCATTACCTTGACATTGTACCCAACTTAAGTTTAAACTTACCAGTCGGAAAAAACGCATTCGTAATATCTGCCGGACCGCATTTAAGCGTTGCAATTGCTGGAACGGAAAAACAAACAACAGCAAATAATACCAGTTCGGCCAAAATGGAATTTGCCCTTAGTGGTAACTATGGCTTTATAGATATGGGTGTTGGCGGAAGCCTTGGTTTCCATACGAATCGGTTTTTACTAGAAGCTGGGTATCAAATGGGACTTGCCAACATCAACAACAATGTCGAAAACGATTTTCGCAATATCCAGAACAGGATGTTTAGTTTGCAAATAGGCTACTTTCTAAAATAATTGTATTCTAATACCAGTCTTCCTGTTGCTTCTATAAATTTATGTTCCGGTTTATGGAGCGCTCTCCGGCAAACATTTACAAGTTTACCAAATGATAATGGCAGGTTAAAAGTTTAACATCCTGGTTTTTTCCAATATCGCCGCAGTGGCACCAGTCTCTCTTAAACCCTTTGCTGGAGCAGGGTTACAGAGAAACCGGCTACAGCTTCACTGTTGTTTTGAATTTCCATTTAGTATTACCATAATTCGACTGATATTTGGTATCGAATTTGCCCTGAAGTGTCGATTCCTTATTTTTGCAACAATAGAACAATTCCCTGAGTAGAAGCCTGAACATATTAAAATGGTTTTCCCTTACACTGATATTTTGGTTGGTGCTTGCTATTTTACTTATTTATATTTATCCCGATTCTCCGTTCTGGGTGTTTTTGATCGCATTAGCAGGCTGGTTGGCAGGTTGGCTATTTGTATTTAAGAAGGCGAAACAAAAAATAGGATTCTTTCTTTCGCTAATCATATTGCTCGTTTTTACCTGGGGCATTTTGCAGGTTCCACCCATTCAAAATTTCATTGTAAGCAGAGTAGCGACTGCATTATCAGATAAGCTACACGCAAAAGTGAGCGTTCAATATATCAACTACCGATTTTTTGATAAGATGGAGATGAAAGGCTTACTGGTTGAAGATCAAAAAAAAGATACGCTTCTATTTGCTGGTAATGCAAGGGTAAATATCACCGACTGGTTTTTCCTTAAAAATAAGGCTACTTTAAAATATGTTGCATTGGATGATGCTATGGTAAACATGCAGCGGACCGATTCGGTTTGGAACTACCAGTTTCTGGTAGATTATTTTGGCGGCCCCAAAGATTCATCTGCAAAGAAAAAAGGAGGAATTGAGTTTGATATTAAAATTTTTACTTTTTCCAATATTGAGTTTAACCAGATTGACAAATGGGTGGGTAAGAACATGAAAGTGGCGGTGAAAAAATTAGACCTTTTTGCAGATGATGTAAACTTTACTAAAAAACAAATTAATTTAAATACACTTACGTTGGATGAGCCCGTCTTTTCTCAGGAAGACTATCCGGGTTTAAGACCAGATTCGTTAATTAAAAAAAGGGTAAAAAAGGAAAAATTAACGCCGGATCTGTACAAATGGAACAACGATGGATGGATATTGCATATAGGTGCCATCAGTGTTACAAATGGCATTTTTATCAATGAAGTAGAAACAGACCGGCTTCCTTTTGAGGATCATTTTGACGGCCAGCACATTCGCTTCAGCAACATTACGGGGGTTTTGAAAAATGTAAATTTTATAAAAGATACGCTCTCCGCAGAAGTGCTTTTAGGCACTAAAGAACGAAGCGGATTTGAGCTACAAAAATTACAGGCCAATTTAAAATTTACGCCGGAGAAGATGGAATTTAATGATCTTGATTTGATTACCAATAAAAGCAGGCTGGGTAATTACTATGCTATGCGGTACAATAGCTTCAGCCGGGACATGAGCAACTTTTTACACGATGTTGAACTGGAAGGTAACTTTGTTGACAGTCATTTGAATACAGACGACCTGGCCTATTTTGCACCTGAAGTAAAAACCTGGCAAAGGATTTTTGAAATTGAGGGCCTTGCATCCGGCACCATTGATAATTTGCAGGCTAAAAACATGCTGATTAAAAGCGGCAAATCATTTTTAGAAGGTAATGTTTCTTTAAAAGGATTACCGGATATCAACAATACGTTCATTGATTTTATTGCAGATGATCTTCAGACAACATTTGCAGATATCAGCAGCATTGTACCAGCGTTAAAAAACATTACAAAACCCCAGCTTAGTAAATTAGGCGATATCCAATACAAGGGAAACTTCACCGGCTTCATCCATGACTTCGTGGCTTTTGGAACCATTAATACCAGACTCGGAATTGTAACCGGAGATATCAATATGAAACTGCCTGCAAATAAACCACCCGTTTATTTAGGTAAAATTTCTACCAACGGTTTTAAAATAGGCGAATTTTTTAATGATAAACAGTTGGGCGCCATCACTTTTAATGGCAAGGTAAACGGTCGTGGTTTTACTGAAAAAGATATCGATGCAAATTTTGACGGGTTTATAAGTAAAGTTGGTTATGCAGGCTACGATTATGAAAAAATAGATGTGAAGGGCAATTTTGGTAAAAAATTATTCACTGGTTTGGTAAGTATAAACGATCCGAATTTGAAACTGGATAGCCTTAGAGGCACCATTGATTTAAGTGATACTGTTCCGCAATTTGCGTTCAATGCATCGCTCCGGAAAGCTGACTTAAAAAAATTAAAGTTTACCCTCGACGACTTTGTTTTGCATGGGCAGTTTGATCTAAATTTCAGGGGTAGTAACATCGATAACTTTTTAGGCACTGCCAGAATTTATGATGCAGGTTTGCTACACAATGAGCAGCCGCTTTCCTTTGATTCGTTATTGTTACAGTCCTCAATAGTAGACAATCAAAAGTATTTAACCGTTCATACCAACGAATTAAATGCCGACCTTACCGGCAATTTTAAAGTACTGGAACTTCCCAATGCTTTCAAAACATTTCTAAGTAAATATTACCCCACTTATATCAAAAAGCCATCTGAAGCAGTTAGTGACCAAAATTTTTCTTTTCTTATAAAAACAAAGGAAGTAGATGCCTATGCACAACTGCTGGACAATAAACTAACAGGATTTAGCAACGCTACCATTTCAGGCAATCTTAATTTAAAAGAAAACGAACTGAATGTAAATGCCGATGTTCCGCTGTTTGCGTATGATGGCAAATCGTTTAATAATATCCGGCTCGCAAGCAGAGGTAACCTCGATTCTTTAAGAGCCAATATTGATGTGGATGAAATTACCATTAACGATAGCCTTAGGCTGCCAGCCTCTAAATTGATGTTCACCTCCAGCAACGATATTTCTGATATCAGTATTAAAACAAGGGCCAGTAAAACCTTTGGAGACGCTACTATCAATGCAAGGGTGCAAACCTTAAAAGATGGGGTAAAAATTAACTTCTTTCCTTCCTCCTTTATCATCAATGAAAAAAAATGGGAGTTGGAAAAGGACGGGGAATTAACACTAAGCAAGTCTATCATCAGTGCAAGTGAAGTAAAATTTGTTCAGGGTAATCAACAGGTTGTTATATCTACCGAGCCTTCAGAAATAGGCAATTCTCATGATGTAGTGATTGGCCTGACAGAAGTGAACGTAAATGATTTTATGCCTTTAGTATTAAAAAATCCAAAGCTGGAGGGGCAAATTACCGGTAATATCCGTATCCTGGATCCATTTGGAAAACAGTATATTGAAATGGATACCCGCATCAAAGAATTCAGGCTTGACGGGGATTCGATTGGCATTGTAAATGGAGCGGCGTCTTATTCTGTTTCTACCGGTATTGCGAAATTTAAACTCGATGCTGAAAACCTTGCCAATAATTTCAAAATTGAAGGAACTTATAATACCAGGGACAGTACCGAAAACCAGGCAGATATTTCCTTGATATCAAACCGGATCGATTTGGGTATTTTAAACAATTACCTTGGTTCTATTTTCAGCAATATTACCGGCTTTGCCAACACCGCTGATCTGCAGGTAAAAGGCAATTCAAAACATCTTTCCCTTACAGGCACTGCCAATATCACCGAAGGTTCGCTGGTAGTAAACTATACCCAATGCCGGTATAAATTCAGCAATGAAACGATTATTTTTAACCCGGACGAAATTGATTTTGGCAATATTATTTTAAGGGATACGCTAAACAACAGCGCAAGCCTTAGTGGAAAAATGTACCATCGTTTTTTCCAAAACTTTTCTTTTGATAATGTAAAGTTTCAATCTGAAAAATTGCTGGTTTTAAACACCACAAAAAAGGACAACTCCATGTTTTATGGAAAAGTTGTCGGCAAAGCTGAGATGACCTTGAATGGTCCGGTAGAAAATATGATCATGAATATTACCGGCGAACCTTCCCGTACCGATACCAGTCATATCTATTTGTTGAGCGGCAGCAGTGTAGAAAGTGGCATAGTAGATTACATTGATTTTATTCAGTTTGGTAGTAAGATGGAAAATGAATTCCGGGGGCAGCTTGCTAACAATATTCTCGTAAATATGTTGCTAACGGCGAATCCTTCCTGCAAGATAGATGTGATACTGGATGAAGCAACCGGCGATATCATTAAAGGAGAAGGGAACGGATTGCTTAAATTAAGAGTGGGAAATAAAGAGCCATTAACCATCAATGGAAACTACAATATTACCAAAGGCGAGTACACCTTTAATTTTCAAACCTTTCTTAAAAAATACTTTACGGTAAACAGTGGAAGCATTACCTGGAGCGGCGATCCACTCAATGCCCGCATTGATATTCTGGCTGAGTACCTTGCGAACAATGTTAATTTTAAGCCCATCTCTACAGGTGGTTCGCAGATCAATCAAAAGGAAGATGTAAGGGTAATTGCTCATTTAACAGAAACCCTTTTAAAACCTGCCATTGATTTTGAATTCCAATTGCCCGATGCCAGTCCATTGAAAAATGACTTTGTGATCGCCAAAAGATTACAACAATTTAAAGACGATAAAAATGAATTGAATAAGCAGGTGACCTCCTTATTGCTGTTTAATACATTTGTCAGCAGCGACCAGAGCTTTTTGAACGCCGGTAGCGGGTACAACGTTCTGTCTAGTACAATCGGCGGGGTTGTATCCAATGCATTGTCTGGATTCTTTAATAAATTTTTACAGAAATACATTAAGAACACATCGGTTTATCTTGATTTGAATAGTGGTCTTGAGCTGGAAAGCAATGTTGCCAAACTACAGGCAGCAGCAAAAAGCGGACTTATATTCACCTTGCTAAATGGTCGGCTAATCATTACAGCCGGCGTAAACCTCGACTATAATAACCCCTATGTTATCAATACCAGTAGAAATAATAACTTATTGGTAACGCCGGATATTACGGCAGAATGGTTGTTATCTAAGGATGGCAGGGTGAGACTTGTAGGATTTAACCGAACAAATTTCGATCTCGTGAGCCAGCGAACCAGAACCGGCATTAGTCTTTCTTATCGTAAAGACATTGACAAACTTTCTCAATTATTTACAGCCGATGAGGATAAGAGAAGAAGGAAATTAGTTAAACCGGTGACTGCTGGGGAATAGTGGCCTGAATCTATTGATTTTATTTCACCAGCTCTTGCTTAAGGCACGAAATCATCTTGCGGTAATCCCCATCTATTACTTTTACAATAATCCCTTCTTTGTTTGCGACCGCTTACTGTTTTCTACCTTTATCAGCCGGCACCTAAAAACTAACACTATTCAGAACGCTGTTGTTGTATCTCTGCCCAACAGCACTATTCAGAACGTCGTTGTTGTATCTCTGCCCAACAGCACTATTCAGAACGTCGTTGTTGTGTCTCCGGCCAACAACAAAAGTTTCCTGATCTAAAAACGAGTTCCTTTTCTTATAAGTTATTATGCAATTTTCAACCAACTTTTAAAAGCTAAGCTTCGGCTGTTGGACCGTGACGCAACAGCGGCTTGCCGGGATCGATCATCTCTTTTAATCATTGGCATAAAGCCCTGTCACACCCAAAATCAGGTAGCTGTTTCTCATGTTCACTTAGTATTTCAGGCCCCAATTTATCCCTTTTAGTAGTAAGGTATTTTTCATTGTGTATGTTGGGCTTTATTTCAATCGGAAGGGTTTCCACCACTTCAAGGCCGTAGCCGATTAAACCAACCCTTTTCTTAGGGTTATTGCTCATCAGCTTCATCTTGCTGATACCCAGGTGACGAATAATTTGCGCCCCTACCCCGTAATCTCTTTCATCCATTGCAAAGCCCAATTCCAGATTGGCTTCTACCGTATCCCGGCCCTGTTCCTGCAATTTATATGCTTTCAATTTATTGAGTAATCCTATTCCTCTTCCTTCCTGGTTCATATATAATACCAGCCCTTTTCCTTCCTGCTCCACCATTTTTAATGCCTTGTGCAACTGGTCGCCGCAATCGCAACGCAGGGATCCTAAAATATCACCAGTCATACAACTGCTATGTACCCTTACCAAAACGGGTTCATCTTTCTCCCACTCGCCTTTTTTAATGGCCAGGTGAATTTCGCCGGTGTTGATTTGTTTAAAAGCGATCAATTCAAAATCGCCATACTTAGTGGGCATATGAACCTTCTCTTCTTCCTTAATCAGCGTTTCTTTTGAAAGTCGATAAGCGATCAAATCTTTAATGGAAACCAGTTTGAGATCAAATCTTTTAGCAATCTCTTCCAACTGTGGCAACCTTGCCATGCTGCCATCTTCATTCATAATTTCAACCAATACACCAGCAGGTTCAAAACCAGCAAGTCTTGCAAGGTCGATGGTTGCTTCGGTATGGCCTGTCCTTCTAAGCACTCCGCCCTTTTTGGCTCGCAGTGGAAAAATATGACCCGGGCGCCCCAGCTCTTCTGCTTTTGTAGCAGGATCAACGAGTGCCAATACCGTTTTTGCCCTGTCATGGGCAGATATACCGGTGGTGCAGCCGTGTCCTAATAAATCAACACTTACCGTAAAAGGGGTTGCGTGCAATGAGGTATTATCCGAAACCATGGCTGGTAATCTAAGCGCATCACATCTTTCTTCAGAAAGCGGCACACAAATCAATCCGCGGCCATGCGTACTCATAAAATTAATTATTTCCGGAGTTACCGTTTGAGCTGCTGCAATAAAATCTCCTTCGTTTTCCCGGTCCTCATCATCCACCACAATCACCAGCTTGCCATTCTTTATAGCTTCAATGGCACTTTCAATACTATCTAGCATTTTTAAATTTTAGGATGCAAAGTTAATAACGTTTAGGCTCTAATATCCCCGAGATTGGAAATTGCGGTTAATATAGTTAACGATAATTTAAAATAAACCCTAAGCAGCATTTGTGTTCCGTAGCTTGCCTTGTCAAATGTTAATGATTTTAACGTTCTCAGCCATTATTTTAGTTTCTTTGCCGAAAAAACACGGAGTTGCGACTAAATTTAATGGGATTTTTACAGTGGTGGCAACTTTTTTACCAATTTTTAAAATATATTCAATGATAGATCAGGCTTTAAAATTAAAATGTAAAGATTAAAAAAACTTAATATATTGGATTTCTAGACCGCATATTTTTTTATAGTTTTCAATAATTACATCAATTTATTAATAAATAATCAACTGATTAACAAAATACAGGAGATTCAACAAATTTATAAAATGCTTATTAATTTGTTAATAATTAACGGCACAATCACAACAATTATACAAGCAACTTTACGCAAAATTTAAAACAAGTTATGAGACCAAAATTCCACATTCTTACAGCAATTTTTGTATTGCTTACCTTTCTGGGAAATGCCCAGGTTACAACCAGTAGTATCACCGGTGTGGTAAAAAACAAAACCGGAGAAGTATTACCGGGAACAACCATAACCATGACCCATACTCCGACGGGAACGGTTTATAATGCATCAACAAGTAAAACAGGCAAATTTGATATTGTCAATTTGATACCTGGCGGACCCTACACCATTGAAATTAGTTATGTAGGATATGCAAATTATTCAGAATCGAATTACAACCTTCCTTTAGGAGAAAATACCAGAATAGATGCTGTTTTAAATTCTACTTCAACTACGTTAGATGAAGTAGTTGTCTCAGGGCGTCCATCAAGTGGATTAAATTCAAGAAAAAAAACAGGCGCCTCAACGAGTATAAGTAAAGAGCAGATTGCGATTTTACCTACTTTGAGCCGAAGCCTGCAAGATTACACAAGACTTACGCCGCAGGCAAACGGTAATTCTTTTGGAGGAGCCAGCAACCGTTTCAATAACATCACCATTGATGGTGCTGTAAATAACGATGTTTTTGGTTTATCTGGTTCAGGTACTCCTGGCGGACAAGCATCTACCACAGCAATTTCACTGGATGCAATCCAGGAAATACAGGTAGTTCTTGCCCCATACGATGTTTCTTATGGCAACTTTACCGGAGCCGGAGTGAATGCAGTTACCCGTTCGGGAACAAACAATATGGAAGGTTCAGTTTATTATTTTGTAAGAAATCAAAGTACAATCGGAACAGATCCGGTAACAAAAATTAAAACAACAGCATTTAGTGATAAACAATACGGGATCAGATTCGGCGGACCAATCATTAAAAACAAACTGTTCTTTTTTGCTAATGCAGAATTAGCCAGAAGAAATGCACCAACATTGTTTAATGCAGGCGAAACAAATTCATTATTGACAACAGCCGAAGCGCAGCAATTAACAGATGAATTAAAAACCAAATACAATTACGAAACTGGCACATTCAATGCTTTTGATGCGCAAACTCAAAGTGATAAATTCTTTGGAAGAGTTGATTGGAATATTTCCACTAAACACCGCTTAACCGTACGGCATAATTATATTAAAGCGTTTGACGACAATATCTCCAGATCTAATACTTTTTTCAGATTTGGCAATAATGCCTACCGGTTTAATAATGAGCAAAACATTACTGTAGCAGAATTGAGAAGCCGCATTAGCAGCAACGTCTCTAATAACTTAATTATTGGCAGACATCAAATTCGGGATTATAGAAGTACGCTTGGCGGACTTTTTCCTTCAATAGAAATAATAAAAGGTGGTGGTACCATTCAGCTCGGATCTGAAAGAAGTTCTACCGCCAATGAGCTCGACCAGGATATTTTTGAAATTACAAACAATTTAAAGGTATTTGCCGGTAAAAACACTTTAACCTTCGGTACTCATAATGAGTTTTTTAAATTCCGAAATTTATTTATCAGTAACCTGAATGGTCGCTGGCGCTTTGCCAGTTTACAGGATTTTTACGCTAACCAGCCAAGACAGTTTGATGTAACTTATTCGGCCAACAAAAATATAAATGAAAAACCTTCGGCAGAATTTAATGCTGCACAACTTGGGTTTTATGCGCAGGATGAGGTACAATTTAATCCTAATTTTCGGCTTACATTTGGAGTAAGGGTTGATGTGCCTATAATCAATACTAAACCGGGGTACAACAAAGCTGTTGATTCTACTTTTCAAGGACTTTACAACACACAAAATATTCCAAATAAGCAACTTTTATTTGCTCCGCGGATTGGATTTAATTATGATCCTAATGGAAATAAAAGTGTGATCATTAGAGGCGGTGTTGGAATATTTACCGGAAGAGTTCCGTTTGTTTGGATATCTAATCAATTTAGTAATACAGGCTTACTGTTAAAAGCCACTAGCCAAACAGACAATTCACCAAACGCCGCACCATTTGAAGTGAACGGTGGAAATGGCTTTAATCCAACTGTATCTGCACAAAGTAGTATAGGAACTTCACCAGCAAACGCTAGCTATGATGTCACTTTAATTGATAAGAAATTTAAATTTCCGCAGGTTTTAAGAATCAATGCTGCAACTGATGTTAAATTACCTGGCGATGTCAACTTGACAATTGAAGGCATCGTTTCAAAAACATTAAACAATGTATTGTATCAGGATGTAAACCTCAGACCTGCCACTGGGATTGTAGACCAAGCTTTCAATAATGGTTTTGATAAACGGATTGCGTTTGGAGGTTCTAATGCTTTAAGGCGGATTAATCCTATTTTTAACTACGGGATTTTAATGCGCAACACCAATGAAGGCTATACACTCAATTTAGGTGCTACAGTCAATAAAACCTGGAAACATTATTTTACGCAGTTTACTTATAACTTCAATTCTGCTACAGATGTTAACAGTGGGGCAAGTTCGACTGCGCTATCTAATTTTGAATTTGTACAGGTGGTAGGCGACCCAAATAATCCTCAAAACGCTATTTCTAATTATCAACTGCAGCATAGGTTTACAGGCGTTTTTTCTATGAATTATGAATATTTCAAACATTTAAAAACATCTCTTTCCTTTTTCTATAATGGAAACTCGGGCCAGCCTTTTACGTATCTCGTTAATGGCGACCTTAATAGTGATTCAAGATTTGGCAATGATTTAATTTATGTGCCTAATAATCCCACAGAAATAAAATTTGTTGATCGTTTAAATTCAGCAGGAAATACGGTATTGGCAACTGCAGCGCAGCAATCTGCAGACTTTGAGGCATTTATTGCCAATGATAATCATCTTTCAAAAAGAAGAGGAATGTATTCAGAAAGAAATGGAAGAAGCACTCCCTGGGAACACGTAGTTGATGCCCGTTTGGCACAGGATTTTTTCCTAAACCTTGGAGGTAAAAAACATAGTTTTCAATTTACACTCGATGTATTCAATCTTACCAATTTATTGAACAATGATTGGGGACGCCAATATTTTGTAACAAATCAGGCATACACTGTGCTCACTACTGTTAATAGAACAACTGGGGCATTTCCAGGAAAAGGGTATATTTTTAATAATTCACAAGTTCCATGGAGTCTGAGTTTTGGTTCAAGGTGGCAAGGGCAAATAGGCGTCCGATATACTTTTAACTAAGTAGATTGTTTCTATAAGACATTACAAATTTTCGATTGCATAAAAAAAACGCTATGAGTGAAATCATAGCGTTTTTTATGCAA
>JBGSMI010000218.1:0-6379 GCA_041740215.1 Ferruginibacter sp. | reverse complement strand
TTTGAAACCGAAGCCACACTGCAAAGTAAAGTGGTGACCGATAAAGAAACGGAAGGCATCAAATACAAAGATTATTTCGACTTTTCTGAACTCATCTCTAAAACACCTTCTCACCGGATACTGGCGGTGCTTCGTGGTTTCTTGGAAGGCTTTTTACGGATTGCCATTTCACCTGCTGAAGAAGCGTCACTTGAAATAGTAGAGGATTTGTGCATAAAAGGCATGAACTCTTCCAGCGACCAAATTAGAAAAGCGGTGAAAGATGCTTACCGCAGATTATTACAACCCAGTCTTGAAACTGAGTTCAGAACAGCTTTGAAGGCAAAGGCCGATGAAGATGCAATCAATGTATTTGCAGAAAATTTACGTCAGTTATTATTGAGTTCGCCTATTGGGAGCAAAAGGATTTTAGCGATTGATCCTGGCTACAGAACCGGTTGTAAAGTAGTGTGCCTGGATGAAAAAGGAGAATTGCAAAAAACAGATTTAATATTTCCGCACGAACACAACCGGGTGGCAGCAGAAGAAATAAAAATCAAAAATTTAGTACAACAATACGGCATTGAAGTATTTGCCATTGGCGACGGAACTGCAGGCAGGGAAACCGATAACTTCATCAAAAAACTAAATCTCGGCTTGCCGGTGTTTTTAGTAAATGAAGATGGCGCTTCTATCTATTCTGCTTCTGAAATTGCGAGGGAAGAATTTCCGAATGAAGATATCACCGTACGAGGTGCCGTTAGCATTGGGCGCCGATTGATGGATCCATTGGCCGAACTGGTTAAACTGGATCCCAAAAGTATTGGTGTAGGACAGTACCAGCATGATGTAAACCAGTTTAGGCTGAAAGAGCGGCTGGATGCTACCGTTATTAGTTGTGTGAATAATGTGGGGGTAAATTTAAACACTGCCAGCAAACATTTATTGAGTTATGTAAGCGGCATCGGCAGTACATTGGCAGATAATATCATTAAATACAGAAATGAGATTGGTAAATTCAGCAGTCGTAAACAATTGTTGAAAGTGCCCCGTCTTGGGGGAAAGGCTTATGAGCAATGCGCCGGCTTTTTACGAATAAAAGAAGGAGACGATCTATTGGATCAAAGTGCAGTGCATCCGGAAGCTTATCCGGTAGTAGAAGCCATTGCGAAAGATCTCGGTGTGGAAGTGAATGCCCTGATTGGGAAAGAAGAATTGTTAAAGAAAGTAGAGGCAAAGAAATATGTGACGGAGCAAATTGGAGAATTGACCATCAAAGATATTCTGAACGAATTGAGAAAGCCTGGTCTTGATCCAAGAAGTGAGGCGCAGGCATTTGAATTTGCCAATATCTACAGCATCGACGATGTGAAAGTTGGCATGGAAGTGCCCGGTGTGGTTACCAATATCACCCGGTTTGGTGCATTTATTGACATTGGCGTAAAGCAGGATGGCCTCGTGCATGTATCAGAGATTTCTCATACCTACATTACAGATCCAAATGAGGTGTTGAAACTGAATCAGAAAGTGAATGTAAAAGTGATGGAAGTGGATACGGCCCGAAAACGCATCGCCTTATCCATCAAACAAACACTGGAGGCACCTGCCAGAAAACAATACACTGGAAATAATTCTGGCGCACGGCTGGCACCTTCTAATAAACCTGCTCCAAAGCCCATTGCAGAATTACCGATGAATGATGCCTTGGCTGCACTCAAGCAAAAGTTTGGGCGGTAGTGGTTTCGTTTTCTAAATCAAATGTCGGTGAGCCCGTTAAGTTAAACCTGCCTGAGTTTGCATGACATCTGCTGCTTGCTCCGTTGGAATTGCAGTATTGGGGACGCAGGTTTTGTTTAAGAATTTGGCATAAATTCGGGAAAAAGATACTTAAAATTGCAGATAGTTTAGGGTCAGGTTTTTTGGCTAATACCCCTTGATAATTTGTTTCGATTTCTCGGATTTTTTTATACCCATCCGGTGTAAAAGATGTGTAAAACATCCATCATGTCAGTACAATACAATCTGCGCAAAGCTTTCAGGAGATATTAACAAATTGTTGTTATTAACTTTTCCTGTATCAAAATCAAAGCAATTGTAGTATTGCAATAGGTCTTTTAAAAATTGTTCAGGTGTCAAAGTGTAAGTAAAAATTAATAGGGAACCATGTGAAATTCATGGACTGTTGCGCAACTGTAAGTAACGCTATTGAATGATCTTCCTAAACCGGTAATTTGTCCGGCACAGGATTCGTTACAAGTCAGATTACCAGCCTGAACAATCTGGTGCAGCATCTTCGCAATAAAAGTAATCGCACCTCAATAGTTCCCCGAATATTTAACCACGGGTTTACTGTCGATGGTCGTTTCTCCAAACTGCGTTCAAAATAAACGAATAAATACCATCATCATGTCAGACAGCAACAACAGTACAGAATTACTTTTAAGAGAAAATAAGGATCGCTTTGTAATCCTTCCGATCAAATATCCACGGGTGTGGGAAATGTATAAAAAACATGAAGCCAGCTTTTGGACAGCCGAAGAGATTGATTTAAGCAGTGATCAAAAAGATTGGGATAACCTGAATGATGGTGAACGTCATTTTATTTCGCATATCCTGGCTTTTTTTGCTGCCAGTGATGGTATCGTAAATGAGAACCTGGCGGTTAATTTCATGAGTGAAGTACAGTTGCCGGAAGCGAGGTGTTTTTATGGTTTCCAAATCATGATGGAAAATATCCATTCAGAAACCTATGCATTGTTAATAGACAACTATATAAAAGATCCGAAAGAAAAAACTCGTTTGTTTCACGCAATTGATACCGTGCCCGCTGTAAAGAAAAAAGCGGAATGGGCATTGCGCTGGATTGAAAAAGGAACCTTTGCGGAACGCCTCGTTGCATTTGCTGCGGTAGAAGGAATTTTCTTTAGTGGTAGTTTTTGTTCTATATTTTGGATGAAGAAAAGAGGCTTGATGCCTGGGCTAACCTTCAGCAACGAACTGATTAGCCGGGATGAAGGATTGCATTGCGAGTTTGCATGTCTGTTGTATAGCATGCTGGAGAACAAGCTTTCAAAAGATGAAGTATTTAAGATAATTGCAGATGCGGTTGAAATAGAAAAAGAATTTATTACAGAAGCTTTGCCAGTTGCTTTGATTGGTATGAATGCTAAGCTAATGCAACAGTATATTGAATTTGTTGCCGACCGTTGGCTTGCAGAATTGGGCTATCCCAAAATGTTCAATGCTTCCAATCCATTTGATTTTATGGAAATGATCTCCCTGCAGGGTAAAACCAACTTCTTCGAAAAGCGAGTGGGCGATTACCAAAAAGCAGGCGTAATGGGAACCAAAGAATCGCAGGCATTTTCACTTGAAGAGGACTTTTAGAAAAGTAATTAACATCTGTGGAAATCATTAATGTGAAAAATTTCATTTTAATTGTTAGTTTCCATCTTTGAAAAGTCTTTTAAAATAATCCAGCATTTTTTAACGAACTGAACCAGGGTAATCCTGGTTAAAATCTTCTGTAGCTTTTTATATAGCTGTACGGAATGTTATCAGTATTTAGTAAGCAAACAATCATCGCTCCCATATAAAGTTCTACAATTATGTACGTAAATAAAAGAAATGGTAAGAAAGAGACCATTAAGTTTGACAAGGTAACCGCTCGTATTGAAAAGTTATCTTACAGTTTAAGTCCGATGGTAAACGCCATTGATGTGGCCAAGAAAGTGATAGAAGGCATTTACGATGGAGTGCCCACAACAGAGCTGGATAATCTAGCTGCAGAAACCGCAGCATCGCTAGCTACCCGGCATCCGGATTATGCTATTTTAGCATCCAGAATTGCCGTTAGCAACCTCCATAAAAATACAATCAAATCTTTTTCTGAAACAATGAGAAAGATGTATAACTACATCGATAAATCCAACGGAAAAAAGACACCGCTGCTTGCCGATGATGTATGGCAGATCATTGAGGAAAATGCTGAACTATTAGATAGCACCATTATTTATGATCGTGACTTTGCCTTTGATTATTTTGGTTTTAAAACGTTGGAAAAATCGTACCTGTTAAAGATCGATGGTAAGATCGTTGAGCGTCCGCAGCACATGTTCATGCGGGTAGCCATTGGAATTCACAAGGCAGATATTGATAGTGTAATTGCAACCTACAATCTGTTAAGTGAGCGTTGGTTTACACATGCTACCCCAACTTTATTCAATGCGGGCACACCCAAGGCTCAAATGAGCAGTTGCTTTTTGCTAACGATGAAGGAAGATAGCATTGATGGCATTTACGATACTTTAAAGCAAACCGCCAAAATTTCTCAAAGTGCCGGTGGTATTGGTTTGGCTATTCACGATATCAGGGCAACCGGTAGTTATATCGGCGGCACCAATGGTACCAGCAATGGTATTGTTCCTATGCTAAGGGTATTCAATGATACGGCCCGTTATGTAGACCAGGGAGGCGGAAAACGCAAAGGCGCTTTTGCCATTTATTTGGAGCCATGGCATGCAGATGTATTCTCTTTTCTTGACCTGAGAAAAAATCATGGGAAAGAGGAGATGCGTGCAAGGGATTTATTTTTTGCATTGTGGATTTGCGATCTGTTTATGAAGAGGGTAGAGGCTGATGGTGAGTGGAGTTTGTTTTGCCCGAACGAAGCTCCAGGTTTGAGCGACTGTTTTGGTGAAGCGTTTGAAACCTTGTACACCAAATACGAAGCAGAAGGAAGAGCAAGAAAAACTATTAAAGCACAGGAACTTTGGTTTGCAATTTTAGATTCACAAATTGAAACCGGAACGCCTTATATGCTGTATAAAGATGCAGCCAACAGCAAGAGCAACCAGCAAAACCTTGGTACGATTAAAAGCAGCAACCTTTGCACAGAGATCATTGAATATACCAGTCCGGATGAAGTGGCAGTTTGTAACCTGGCTTCCATCGCTTTGCCACGTTTTGTAATCAACGGCAATTTTGATCAGCAGAAGTTATACGAGGTAACTTACCAGGCTACGCTAAACCTGAATAAAATAATAGACAATAATTACTACCCGGTTGAAGAAGCCCGGCATTCTAACCTGCGCCACCGTCCGATTGGTTTGGGTGTGCAGGGATTGGCCGACGTATTTATTTTATTGCGCCTGCCTTTTGAAAGCGATCTTGCAAAAATGCTGAATAAAAACATTTTTGAAACCATCTACTTTGCAGCCATGACAGCCAGTAAGGATTTGGCAATCAAAGAAGGTGCTTACGAAACTTTCCACGGTTCACCTTTATCAAAAGGCAAGTTCCAGTTTGATCTTTGGAATGAGCAACCATCTAACCGCTGGGATTGGGATGGCCTGAGAAAAGAAGTAATGGAGCATGGTGTTAGAAATAGCTTGTTGTTGGCTCCAATGCCTACTGCATCTACTTCGCAGATATTGGGCAACAATGAATGTTTCGAGCCATACACTTCCAACATTTATTCCAGACGTGTATTGAGTGGCGAATTCATCATTGTAAATAAGCATTTGCTGAAAGATTTGGTGAGCCTTGGTTTATGGAACAACGATATGAAAAACAGGATCATTGCGGCCAATGGATCTATCCAGAAAATAACAGAAATACCTGCAGATCTGAAAGAACTGTACAAAACAGTTTGGGAAATTAAACAACGGAATTTAATTGACATGGCTGCCGACAGAGGTGCATTTATTTGCCAGAGCCAGTCCCTGAATTTATTTGTAGATAATCCTACTACTTCCAAATTAACTTCCATGCATTTTTATGGCTGGAAGAAAGGATTAAAAACAGGTATGTATTATTTGCGTTCCCAAGCCGCCACACAAGCTGTTCAGTTTACCATTGAAAAACAAGGCAGTGAAGAGATGGCACCGGTTATTCCACAGATAACTGCTAATGCAGAGGGTGGAAATAGTGTAAATGATATTGCGCCTGATTTTACCGGCCCTACTTGTACGATGCAGGATGGTTGTGTAAGTTGCGGTTCGTAATCAATAGATTTAACAATTGTAAAGGACGCAGTAATTTTTACCTGCGTTTTTTGTGTGCCTGCGTCATCTGTTGTGATTGATGGAAGGGTTTAGAATGAGTAATGTATTGAAGCAGGGGCTTTTCTAAATTGAGTAAGAGGACTGTGTGTAGGTCAAGATCATTGCAAGTACTCCTGCAACAAATTCATAAACTTTTTTCGGTCAATCATTTTAGCACCAAGGCTTTCTAAGTGAGCCGTGTACACCTGGCAATCTATCAATGCAATATTTTCTCTTTGCAACTGGTGTACATATTTGATGAAGGCAAACTTGCTGGCGTTGCTTACTTTACTAAACATGCTTTCGCCAAAGAATACCTTGCCGATTTTTATGCCGTAGAGTCCGCCTACCAGTTC
>JBGSMI010000178.1:0-6653 GCA_041740215.1 Ferruginibacter sp. | reverse complement strand
TTCTTTTAAATTCCTTTATTATTTCCAGTAGTAATAATGGAGCGCCACTCCTGCTTGCAATATGACTTACGAATAGGATTTTTCTGTTAGTTTCTGCTGGCATTTGAAAACGCTTTAATGATAGTTGAGCTGTACGTCTTTTAGTTTGCTGGCTTTCTAAGTCAAAATATTTACTTCACTCTCTTTCATAGAAAATTGTATTACCGGATTGATCATGCCGCTGATAACGGGTGATTCAAAATTATCCAAAATTGTTAATTTGGTGGAAGATGCCCAGGCATCTACTTCTTCGGTGAAACTAAAAAAATATGCACTTATATCGAACCTCGCATCTCGTACCGGCAGATCAATTTTAAACTTAAATTTGTAATAACCAGGGGAAACTGAAAATTTAGTTCCATTATTTGTCAAACTGCTGGCATGAAGTATCAGCAGGTCTTCATACTTTATTGTAAAACGCACTTCGCAGTTTTTTAAATCTTCCGCTGCATAAAAGCCAAAGGAGAATATACAAGTATCGCCTGAATGACAAGTATGTTTGTTATCAATATTTTTGCCCTCAAGTTCCCATTCTTTAAAATATCCGGCTTGCCCAAAAGGAAGCGTATTCCGGTTACCTTCCCCTGCTTTTATTTCTTCCTGTTGATAAACAGCGATCACATTTTTTATGTCGCCAATTGATTTTTGCATCCCATGCTCCAGCAGCAGCGCTTTATTGCATAGTTGCTTGATGGCAGCAATACTGTGGCTTACAAATAAAACCGTTCGTCCTTCGTTGAGGGCAACATCTTTCATTTTACCTATACATTTTGCTTGAAATTCAGCATCCCCAACTGCCAAAACTTCATCTATTATTAAAATGTCAGGATCTAAATATGCCGCTACTGCAAATGCCAATCTCACATACATCCCGGAACTATACTTTTTTACTGGCGTGTCAATGTACCTGCCAATACCGGAAAATTCCACAATTTCATCAAACCTGCTTTTTATTTCCTGCTTACGCATGCCAAGAATTGCACCGTTTAAAAAAACATTTTCTCTTCCTGTAAGTTCAGGATGAAAGCCAGTACCCACTTCTAATAACGATGCCACTCTGCCGTCTAATTTTATTGAACCTTTTGTGGGCTTGGTGATCTTGGAAAGAATTTTTAATAAAGTAGATTTACCAGCACCATTGCCACCAATAATTCCAAAGATCTCGCCTTCCTTTACTTCAAAATTAATATCCTTTAGCGACCACACGTAACCGTTATCATTTTGCTTGCTGCGATCATTTTTTTTCGCAGTATTTACAACAGTATCCTCCTTTTTTCTCACATTAGACCACCATCTGTTTAAGTCATGCGAGAATGTGCCGCTACCTAAGCTACCCAATTTATAAAGTTTAGAAAGATTTTCTACTTCGATTATATTTTTGCTCATTCCAACAATTTATTTAATTAAACAATCTCTACTTCATGCAAATACAGACCAATAAACAAACACCTCAACTTACCAACATAAAGAATGGTCGAAAGTCAAAATGTAAACCGGATGATTAACGTTACGTGCCCGGATATCGATTGATACCTGCTTCTAAATTTCGCCAAAGGAATCACTTTTTTTGATATCATATTTTTATCCGATGTAAAATTAATGTTATGGTAACTTATCAGATTGTCAATAACTTCTATTTTTGTTCCCGAAATGAATATCAAAAAAGTTATGAATTTTAATACCGTTGTTACAAATACCCTTGTTAATTTAATTGCACTCAGGCATTCAAAATTTAGTCTTAAATACATCTTTTTTAATAGGTATGTACTGGTTTTTTTATTTACGCTGTTGTTTCAGGTGAAGGTAGATGCGCAAGTCGCAAACGACCTCGGAAATATTAAGGTAGAAGAACTTACCGATGAACAAATCAGACGCTTTGTAGTGGAAGCCGACCGTATTTCGCTTAAAGATGAACAGATCGATCACATCGCATATGAAAGAGGCATGAACCCTGATGAAGTATCGAAGCTTAAAGAGCGGATAAAGTCACTGCGAAAAGCACTTTCTATGAATATTCAACCTGAAAAGGAGTCGCCTCGCTTTTCAGTTCCTGATCAATATGCGGATTCATTGCTTTCAATGGAACAAAAACCCTTAAAAGATTTTATTGCTGTGTTCTCAGAACTTCAACCCAAAAATTTTGGGTTTGATGTTTTTAATAACAATAAACTTACGTTTGAACCCAATTTAAGATTACCAACTCCCCGAAATTACCGGTTGGCTGCCGATGATGAATTATTGGTTGATGTTTCCGGTATTTCGGAAATGAGTTACCGTTTAAAAGTCACGCCGGAAGGTTTAATCCGTATTCCGGTAGCCGGTGCTGTTTACGTAAACGGTTTAACAATTGAGCAGGCAAAAAAAGCGATTTCAGCTAAATTGGCAAATACAATTTACAGTAATATAAGAAGTGGCAGAACGACAGTAGATGTAAATCTCGGTGCCATAAGGAGTATAAAGGTTACCATCATAGGCGAGGCTACTATGCCGGGTACCTTTACACTTCCATCCCTTGCTTCGGTTTACAATGCTTTGTACGCATGCGGTGGGCCTAACCAAAACGGGTCGTTCAGAAATATAGAAGTTATCAGGAACAATACCACTATCGTGACTATTGATGTCTATCAATACCTGCTAAACGGAAGTAAAAAAAATGACATACGTTTGATGGATGAAGATGTAATTAAGATTAACACCTACAACCTGAGAATAGAATTGAAAGGAGAAGTAAAAAAGCCAGGATTATTCGATGTAGCCATCGGAGAAACATTTGAAGATATATTAAATTATGCCGGTGGTTTTACTTATAATGCCTATACCGACCGTATACAGGTGTTTAAGAATACATCTAAAGAAAGGAAAGTAGCCAATATTACCGAAGCGCAGTTAAAGAATACGATACCAGCAAAAGGCGATACTTATGTTGTAGGCAAAATATTGAATCGTTTTTCTAACCGGGTAAGTATAAAGGGAGCTATTTACCGGCCGGGTGAATATGAATTGGTAGATGGCATGAGTCTGCTGCAACTGATAAAGGAAGCAGATGGCGTAAGAGAGGATGCATTTATTAATAGAGCGACATTGCATAGGCTGAAAGATGACCTAAGTCCTGAAATTATTTCGTTTGATCTTGAGAAACTTTTATCGGGTGCTGTAAAAGATATCCCGCTTAAACGGGAAGATAGGATAAATATTTTTTCAAAATTCGATGTAAGGGAAGGTTATTACGTTACTATTGAAGGTGAAGTTTCTGCCCCTGGCGTTTTTTTATATGAAGAAGGTATAACGGTCGAAGACCTTATTTTAATGGCGGGAGGACTAAAGGAAGCCGCTTCCAGCCAGCGAATAGAAATTTCAAGACGAATTAAAAATGCCAATAAAGATTCAGTTAACTTTAAAACGGCTCTAATTTACCAGCAGGATATTTTAGTATCATTGAAAGACAGCGGCACGATGCCCAAATTTGTATTGCTTCCATTTGATGAGATTTCTGTTCGCCCGGCCCCTGGCTATTATGTGCAAAAAAATGTAGTGGTGGAAGGGGAAGTTGTTTATACAGGAAAATATACGCTGTCTGCAAAAAGCGATCGGATATCTGATCTTGTGAAGCGATCTGGTGGTCTTACACTGGAAGCATACATGGATGGCGCCGTGTTGGTAAGAACTAAAAATTTCGGCAGGTCGGAAAGTAATAACGCAGAACAGGGACTAGCTAATTTATTGAAGCAAAATTATGAAGCTGGGCTTTCTCCGGTACTTTTACAGAATCAGCTTGATCTTGCTTACCGGAAAAAATCGGAAAATGTAGGTATTGATCTGGAGAAGATTTTAGATAATCCACAATCACCCTATGACCTTATTTTAAATGATGGAGATACGCTACGAATTCCCAAACAATTGCAAACAGTTGGGGTTAACGGCGAAGTATTACATCCTGCATTGGTTCGATACAATAAAAGGTCAAGATTCAAAGATTATATAATTGAAGCAGGAGGCTATGGGGAACGGTCTGCACGAAGAAAACCCTACGTGGTTTACGCAAACGGGTCGATAAAGGGAACGAGGTCTTTTCTTTTTTTTAAAAACTATCCTAAACTTAGTCCTGGTGCAGAAATTTTCGTTCCTGTAAAAAGAGAAAGGGAACGATTAAGAACGGGCGAAGTTGTTACTTTAGGCGCATCGGTTATTACCATGCTTGCCATTGTTTTTACTGTACTCAAATAAAGAAATGACAGAACAAAAAGAAACATACCAACCTGAGAGAGACCGGGTATTTGACGAATTTTCTCCCAAAAATCTATTTTTAAATGTCCGGGATGCAGGGAATTATCTGCTTTCAAAATGGCTTCTTATTTTGCTATTTGCGTTTGTTACCGGTTCAGTGGCAGCAATTTTAAGTAATCTTAAAAAAAGTAAATACACGGCTGAAATTACTTTTGCTTTAGACGAGGGCGCCACTCAAAATAGTAAGAGCGAATTTGCTCAAATAAGCGAGCAATTCGGTGTAGGTTCGGTGATGGATGCGGGAGGTGTGTTTAGCAGCGTTGCGAACATTCTTGAATTGATGCAATCACGCCTATTGATTGAAAAAACGTTGAGAAGTGAAATAACAATCGATGGTAAATCAATTATTTTCGCTGATTTTTTTCTAGACTCGCTCAATTATAGAACCGAATTTATGAACGAAAATCCTTATAAGAATATTGATTTTCTTGAAGTGAGCAAGGATAAAAAGCAAATGATATTTGAAAATCGTATAATCAGGGATATCTACGAAGTATTAATTACTAAATGCATTAAAGTTGATTCCAAAGGTAAGGGCACCAGTATTGTTTCTGTGACATGTGTTTCAGAAAATGAGTTGTTTTCTAAATATTTTTTGGAAGCATTGTTTGATAAGGTTACAAGTTATTATGTTGATATCAAAACACAGCGGGCTAAAGAAATTGTGGCTTTTCTACAAAAAAGAACAGACTCAGTTAAGAATGCGTTTTCAGGTTCGTTGTACAGCCGGGCTGCAATTGTAGATGCAAACATTAACCAGGTACGGCAGGTAGAAAATGTATCTAACGAGAAAAAACAAGCAGAAGGGCAAATACTTAAAAATACCTATACCGATTTATACAAAAGCCTGGAGTCATCCAAAACTACTTTAATGCGTGAAACGCCACTTATACAATATATCGATTTACCAATGCTTCCATTAAAGAGGAATGAGCCCGGCATTATGAAAAGGTTTATTATTTTTTTTCTGATTGGTGGGGTTTTTACTACTGTATTCCTGTTACTGCGTAAAACCTACCAGACTATTGTATATAGTTAATATAATCAGGAATGTAACACCTGACCAATAGTTCTAATTTCAAGAGATTGATACTAGTAACAGTATCTGCAATACTATTTTGATATCCAATAAATTTAGTTGCAGCAGGTAAAAGATAAGTTTTAGGCCTTGAATTAACTCTGACAAAAGAGCATTTTATACTATTAATTTAGAAGAATTATTCATTGAATTAGTTTAACAGTATTAAATTTAGTTTATGCAACTGATCGGTTTTACAATGATTCAATTAAACCAGGTTATCCGTTGATTACAATTACTTTTTACAATGAATAAATATTACAAAATTGATCATAAAGTCCTTTTTTTATTTGGATATTTTTTTTACTTTGCCAGTCCTTATATAGTAGGTGTTACCAACGCCTTCCACGGTTATCCGGGAATAGAACTTTACCAGGAGTTTTTTAAGAAAATACCTGAGGATAAATTAAAGTCTTATTTATACATTACTTTATCCTGGCTGCCTGCGTTTTATTTGGGTCACGTAAGTTTTAAGTTGTTAAAGCCTTATAAGCTAAGGTTAATTCTGTATCCGGCAAATGCTACAAGCCTTGTTACCCCATATATTGGCATTGTACTTTTTGTGGTTTTATTGTTATTTGCCTACATTGGACGATCTTCTCTTTTTGGAGGGTATGACAGTTACGATATTGCAACCCGTGGCAAAATATCAACGTTACTGGTGTTGTACAATTTCTTTTTAATATACCAGCTTATCAGCAAGCAAAAGTTGTCATTTTTTATCATATTCGGCATGCTCATTACGGCTTTACTTTTATTGTCTATGGGTGGTCGGATGTATGTAATGCAAACTTTTATTGTGTATCTAATTTATAAAACTTCGTTTGCACCCAGCCGATGGAAGTTGGGAAAGATATTGGCATTTGGCGCAACTGGCTTTTTGATAGCCACTTTTGTAGGCATATGGAGGATGGGAGGAAATTTTAATTTTGAAAAAGCAAGTTATTCATTGTTAGCAGAACCTGTATTTACCTGGTTTAGTACCAGCTCATTTCTAAGTTCAAATGATATCCCCATTATTAATGTTCCTTTAAATTTCCTGACTTCATTTTTTAATCTGGTACCGAATACAATATTTAGCCTCAGCCCTTATATGGTATCCACTTCTGCAATGACGAAGGGATATGCAAGTCCCTTAGGTGCCGATAGCGTCTGGAGTACATTGGTAATAAATTTTGGCTCGGTTGGCTCAGTTTTCTTTATTTATATCACGGGGTTTGTCCTGAATTTTTTGCGGCATCTTTCCCAAAAT
>JBGSMI010000174.1:0-3983 GCA_041740215.1 Ferruginibacter sp. | reverse complement strand
AATATACAAGGCAAACTCAGCAGGACTGAGATGAAGAATATTATGGCGGGAAGTGCGGGTGGTGCAGGTATGCAATGCGTATGCAACAATGACCGAAATGTTGGCATGGTAAGTTGCAGCAACTGCGAGAGATACTGTAGTACTGATAATGCCTTCGGGGGAAAGAAATCCTGTAGCTAGGCATCATAGCCAAAAAATGCTGTCTCAAAATAGGAGACAGCATTTTTGGATATTGCCAATTTAAGTTTTATCGAATATCTTCCACCTTCACAATTTCATCAATTAATTTTTAGCTATGAGAAAATCTATTTTACTTCTTTTAAATATTGCTCCTTTATTCGTCTTTAGTCAAACAGAAACAAAAACAAAAGGGGAGTTAGTGATTCATGGATCCATAGCCAATTTTAAAGAACCTCTTGATTATGTTTATTTGGTCTGTCTTGATGGGAGTAAAGATGGGTTTGACAGTGCTAAAGTAATAAATGATAAATATCGTTTTAACATCCAAACTGAAGTAACCACACTTATTACTTTATATGCTAGAAAAGCCGATAGTCCAGACAGGTTCAAAAATCGGTTCATGCTAACTGCCATTGTAGAACCAACTACCGTAATGATTTCTTCAACAGATTCTTTCTCCAATGCAAAAGTATCTGGTTCTATGGCATATATTGAATATAAATTGCTGGAAGCACGGGCCGAAAAGTATAGACAAGAGTTGTCTATGTTGTATAGAGGTTATTCAAAAATGAAACAGATTGATGATAAAGCAGGTATGGCAATATTTCAACAAAAAATTGATTCAAATCTAGAGACAATGTATGTCAATGTATATTATAAATACATAAAGACAAACCCCTCCTCCATTTTAATAAACTATGCACTCAACCAATATGTATATTCATTGAAGGATACTACCTCAGAACAATCTGTAAAAGAAGTAGCATCGATGTATAGCAAGCTCTCCGGCAATGATCAGAATTCATATTTTGGCAGAGAGATAAAAAAGAAAATAGATACGTATAAAATCAGAATCGGCATGATGGCTCCCGAAATTGTTCAAACTGATTTTTTGGGCAAGCCTGTTTCGTTAACCTCCTTAAAAGGAAAATATGTGTTGTTGGATTTTTGGGCTAGTTGGTGCGGCCCATGTAGACGAGACTTTCCGCAGGTAAAGGAACTTTACAAAGAATACAACAAATACGGGTTTGAAATTATAGGTATTTCAAAAGATACGGACACCACTGCTTATCTAAAAGCAATCGAAAAAGATGGAATTAATTTATGGGCAAATACGCTATTCAATGAACAAATAATGAAATCATATTTTGTGGCTGCAATACCAGTAAAAATACTAATCGACCCAAAAGGTTTAATCATGGGGATTTGGCGGGGTGGTAATGATGAAAATTTTAATGCCTTGAGGAGTATGATTGAGAATAACATAAAAAAACAATCGAATTTTCAACAATAATAGCTACTATTCAATTTTTTTGCCACACGATATATAATGGGGAGTAAAAAAAATACTCATCAAAAAAAAGATACTGAAAAGGCAAGAAGATGCTAATAGATTGGCAGAAAGAAGAATAGCGAAATATTGGAAAAGTAGCATTAACTAAAATAAAATTATTGCATAATAAAGCTTTTAAATGGACAACAATTACCAGATGTTTACAACATCAAGGATTTACAATATCTTTTGTTGGAATAGTTGCCCAACGGAAAAGCCAGCGGAGCAACATTGGTGTGCGCATGCCGATGGTTGGCAGCCAAAGCCTTTGATGCTAAAAGCGAAGGCGCAAACAATATTTATCATTTTAAAAAATTAAAAAAATGCAAACACAAAAAATGAGCCTTGCTAACATAAAAGGAAAGTTGAGCAGGGCAGAGATGAAAAATGTTATGGCTGGAAAGAACTTTGAGGACGCTTACAAATGTTGTGTAGGAACCGAGTGTACTGATTGTGTACGGTCCGGAGGAATAACATGTTCTGCCGCTGCGACAAGAACTAAATGTTAATGATTAAAAAGAAACAGTTGGTACAATGTATCAACTGTTTTATACCTGTGCGATCGCACTTAATTATTTGTTTCCTTCTTTGTACTATCGTAAATAATTTAGAATTATTGAAGTGGAGTAGATTTCGCAGGGGTACCATACGTCAGGTTCAGAACATTTGAGAAAACTATAATTTTTAACTACTAATTATTCGGGATGAAAAAAATCAGCACTTTTTTTTCTTTACTTCTTCTTTATTCAACTTGTTATACTCAAAATCGAGGACGTATCACATCAATAGAAGAAAGGCCACAAGCTGGTATTTTGAACCACTACATTTATCATTCACCGAAAAACTTACTCATCCCCGACAAAATTAGGGCCGTGGTGGTATATCAAAATAAAGAAAAGTTTTATAGTAAATCTATTCCAGTCAGTAAAGTTGATAACAATTATTTATTTTCTTTTAGAGCCCCGGATTCTACGGCAGTACTGATTTTTAGTTTGGTAGATGGAAATAAAGAAATTATTCAGAGTAGCAGCCTGATAGTACCAAAGAAGAAAATAGTTGATAATAATAACGAAGATGGATTTGTTGCATACTTGCACGATGGAAAGGGACAGCGCTTTGATTTTGAAACTATCATGTTGGCAACGTTAAGGAATAGCTTTGCCAGATATGCACTTGAACTAAAACCCGTCTCTAATGCGATTATCATCAAAATGTTCGAAGATGCATACAGACTTTATCCTGAACTGCGGAAAGACGAATCCTATTTAGATTATTTAACTGTGTTGTATAAGGAAAAGCACGATGCTGTTAAGGCTAAACTTTTAGCTTATGCTAAACAGATGATGCTGGTGCAAAACGATGAAATAAAATGGATGCGTGCAAAAAGAATTTACCAATTATTAAAAATGGATAAAGAACAGCAGATTATTGAAAATAAAGTATTGTCTGCATATCCTAATGGGCAGGAAGCTGAACAAAGATTTTGGGACAAGTTTTACGATCAAAATGACCGCACTGAAGCGTCTGTTTTAGCTTCTATGGATGAGTATATTAGCCGTTTCAAGGACAGTTCCAACAATGTAAAAGATAGATTTTACAATGTTATTGTTACGCTATTACTTGATAAAAAAGAATGGAACAAGTTGACGAAGTATGAGTGTTTGACACATAATAAACTATTGATACCATATATCTATAATCGTTTTGCATGGGGATCATCTGGTAAACAAACTGATACCCAAGGCAGCGATTTAGAGATTGCGAAAATGCTTTCAGGAAAGTCATTAGATTATGCCGAAGAGCTTATGAAAGACTCATCAACTAGTAATGAATACGAAGAAGATCTTACAGCTTTGCACAATATGTTTTTGAATACATATGCCCTTATTTTATATAAACTCGGACAATACGACAGTGCCTTTTATTATCAGGATAAAATATATAAAAGGGGTGGTGAATTGGATGCGGGTGGCTTGGAACGTTATGTTGTGTATGCCCAAAAAGTAAAGGGTATAATTTATACCAAACAAGTTATAGAGCAGCAATTGTTGGGAGGATTAACCTCACCCATATTGATTAAACAATTACAATCCATTTACAAACAATTACAGTTACCTGAAAATGAATTTGATACCCTAGAGGAAAAATCTAATTTACTTACAAAGCAAAAAGTGAGTGCTTCCATTAAAGCAAAATTCGGCACAGCGAAAGTGAATGAATTTGTATTAAAAAATTTATCAGGAAAATATGTTTCACTTTCTTCATTTAAAAATAAAGTAGTAGTATTAGACTTTTAGGCAACCTGGTGTGTGCCCTGCCGGGCATCCTTTCCGGCGATGCAAGAGCTGGTAAATAAATATAAGAATGACAGTTCGGTTGTATTTCTTTTCATTGATGTTTGGGAAAATACATCTCCCCAAAAAATGCAGGAAATAGCAATGAAGCTAATGACCAAAGGTAATTACAGTTT
>JBGSMI010000144.1:0-5392 GCA_041740215.1 Ferruginibacter sp. | reverse complement strand
TTGTATTCAAAGGTAAGCAGTTGGCGTTCGGGCTCGGCATTCACCCGCTGAAATACCTGTAGGGGGCGGCCATCAGGGTCGTAGGTAGTGCGTTTAAAAATTTCAAGCAAGGCATAGTTGGCGTTGGGCCGTGGGTTCTGGTGCCTGTATAGCTGCCCGAGCGGTTTGCCTGTAAAGTCGTAGCGGGTGCTCAATATATCTACGCCGCTGAGTATATTATCGCTGTGCGTTTGAATCAGCCGCTCCCGGTTATCGTAATAATTAACTGTGGTAAGCCAGGTTGGGCCGGTAATGCCTGCCGGGTAAAACACCCTGATCCTGGTACCTGTCGGCAAGTTGTTCAGCAGTAGGCTTTGCGCTGGTGTTACTGCATTGGCACCGGTAGCTATATTTGTAAACAATGGTGCATTAAACGGCTTTGCTGAAGCTCCTGTAAAAGTATAGTTGTCATAAAAAGTTTCGGTGTGTATTTCTGTAATGGCAGCTAGTGCAGGGTAGTCGCTGCTGGCCGCTGCCTGGGTTCGTATGGTCGCTTCGGTTAATGCACCTGCGTTCCAAATGCCTGTTACTGACGGCCTGTCTTTTGCGTCAAATTTTATCACACTCCATTGGTTGGTTAGCCGCTGGCGGGCATCCTGGCTTAGTACCTGCCGGCCCAGCGCATCATATACAAACAGCTCGTGGGCTATTTCGGGTACTTTTTTCCAAATCACCCTTCCTTTTATATCATATTGAAATGTAAAGCAAAGATTATTCAATATGGTATTGCTGATGGTAACGGTACCTGTGGTTACACCGGAGAATTGCGCCAATGCAGCTTTGGCAGCCACGGAAGGAATGGCAAAACGCAGTCTGCCAAAATCATCGTACACATAATAGGTAAGGTTCCAGCCTGTTGTGTTATTGGTAACAGCTTCCTGATTCTGCACTTTTTCCAGCGTAAGCCTGCCCATAAAACGTATCCACTTTTTCATCTCATCTAATTTAAGTGAACAGTGTTTAACTTTTTATTTTCAAAAGTGTTTAATAAAATCAATACGGCCTATTCATATTATGAATAGCTTTATTCCTATTCTGAATATCGTTAAACCTAAACCTTAAATTATGCCTGGAAGGATCATCAAACAATTGAGAGAACAAAAAAAAATCACTCAAACAGCAATGGCTGATCTGCTCTTTATGTCGCAGTCAAACTATTCTAAAATTGAAAATAACCAGGTGGCACTTACAGCCCAGGTTTGTAAACGTATTGTAAAGATATTGGGCGTAAATCTTGAAGATTTGCTACCAGACGATTCGATACTGGAGAATTCGTTGCTTTATAAACAACGGCATGCGGAATATGATGCCATCATTTTAAAAATGGACGATATACTTGCGAAAAACCGGGATGAATTTAAATGCTGGATGAAGGAGCGGTATGATAAAAACGAAACGACTAAAGTGGATGATCAACTTTAATGTTACGGAAAACATGTAGCGTTACATGGTGGGTTTGTTTTACCGGCATGTAATAAGCATACAGAAGTTTATATGGAATAATGGTTGCAACTAGATGGTCTTTTGTGCCTGCAAAAAAATGACTCGTTTATCAAATGATCGTAATGTAGTACGTAACGTTTACGGTCAATCCACGAGGCCCGGTCAGGGCGTTGATTATAAAAGTATTCCAGCTCAATTGATTTAATGTCTGCAAAAAATCATTTCGTTTGTCAATATTGTGTGTTATGCTAAGCAACGTTGTTAATCGCCCCAGAAGGCTCGGACAGTCGTTTGCTGGAAATAGAGATTCATTCTTCCTTTAAAAAAGTTTAAAATGCTATGCTACAAATAGAGCAAGCATAATTATATTTTTAAAGGGGTAAAACAGTGATTTATAAATAGGGTGGGTTTTTATTGAAAGAGCTTTTCTGCAAATGCTTTACCCTGATTTCTTTCTGCCCTTATGTAAAAAGAAACAAAAAAATCAAGGCTGCAATCTAAAAGGTTATGAAATAGCTCATTGGTTCAAAAGCGTCCGCTGGGCTTGCAAAGCAACCAGCCCAATAATTTGAAGATAATGCCAACTGAGAAAGCCCTTATTGTATCGCACTCATTCAACTTTTTTTACATTGCGTAAAGGCCATTATTTCAGCCTGCTAATTGATGGAAGATTAAATTTAAAGTTACAGATCATGGTTTTATCCTTTTGGAAGCATGTCTGTATTCCATTGTTCGTTGCCAAATAGCCAGTTGAACACGTTTTGCAAATTTTCAGAGTCAAGTTCCCCTCACCGTGGGAAAGGGGTTGGGGCTGGTTAATTTACACCATTATTAAAAGCATGCAACCTGCTAAGTTGGTCGTATTTAAAATTGTTGCAGCCTGGTACAGGGTTGCCAACCTTTTTAACGTGTTTTTAGTAGAAAAGAACCTGAAGATGGTTGGCAATTCTATCGACAATTTTAAATGCACCCGCTAAGTTGCACAGGGATAAAAATAATTTAACAAGCACCCATTTGATATGCACTACTGCAGTCTGGTAAAATTTGCTTAACTTGCAACCTTGTAGCAAAAATTTGTATATTCATCGAACCATACGGCCCTTAGCTGCTTTTTTGCTGTTGCTTATTTTTACGTTAAGCATTACACCAAAGCGTTACCTACATGATATTTTTGCATATCATACAGACGTGATATCGCATCAGGCAGAACAGGGTAAACTTATTGTAAGTGAAGCCGGTTTTAATTGCGATTGCGATAATCTGGTGGGCACTTCACCTTGTGCAGAACCTGATGAGTTTACAACTTCTCCTTTACCGCTTCAATACCATTTATTTCTTACGCATTGCTACTACAGCATTCCAACTGCACCAGCGCATTTTTTTGAACTTCGGGGACCACCCATGTTCGCATAGGTTTTATTACCCCGGGTAATACCTGGCGGTTGTCTATTTTACTGTATAACATCTTCCTGATTTTGAAATTTATTTTTGCAATACTGATATTCATTTTATGTGCTAATACAGCCATGGCGCAACCCTGTACATTAAAGTTGTATGGCCATGTGGTAGATATGGATACCAAGGAAAACTTACTGTCTGCCAATATCATCCTTAAAGAAATAAACAAACAAATAATTACAGATGAAAAAGGCGACTTCGTATTTGATGGACTATGCAGTGGTGAATACACTGTACTGATAACTCATGTAAACTGCAATGATGTAGAAAAGAAAATTACGCTTACCAATAATGTCCATTTAGATATATCGATGCCGCATAGCAGAAATTTAATGAATGAGGTAACTGTAGAATCTAAAGTAGGAATTACCAATACCGGTTTTAAAAAAGAACTTTCGGGCAAAGCATTAGAAGAAACAAAAGGACTCTCATTGGCAGAAGCGTTGAGCAGAATTAACGGCGTTACCATGTTGCAAACCGGCTCTACCATTGCCAAGCCGGTGATACATGGTTTGCATAGCAATCGCATACTTACCATCAACAATGGCGTAAGGCAGGAAGGGCAGCAATGGGGCAACGAACATGCGCCGGAGATAGACCCTTTTATTGCCAGCAAATTGGTGGTGATAAAAGGAGTGGATGAACTGCGCTATGGTTCGGATGCAATTGGCGGTGTAATTTTAGTAGAGCCAAGGGCTTTACGGGATAAGCCTGGTTATGCTGCAGAATTAAATACGGCCTATTTTACCAACAACCGGCAATATGTGGTATCGGGTGTATTTGAGCAGCAGTTAAAAAAGCAACCTGCTTTCCGTTACCGTTTGCAAGGCACTTATAAAAAAGGTGCAAATGCCACTACACCAAACTATCGTTTAAATAATACAGGCAGCGAAGAAAAGAATTTTTCCATAACAGCAGGTTGGAAGAAAGAAAGATTCAATACGGAGCTTTTCTACAGCCAGTTTTCTACAAAGGTGGGCATCTTTAAAGGATCGCATATTGGCAACGAACTTGATTTAGATAATGCAATCGCTGAATCAAAGCCAAATGATGTTTATTTGGGGCAAAACACCTACAAAATCCAGCGGCCTTATCAGGATATAACCCATAACTTGTTAAAATCGAAAACAGTTTTTTATAAAGGCGAACATAAGTTTACGGTGTTACTGGCTGGGCAATTTAATAACCGCAAAGAATTTGATATTGTAAGAAGCAGCAGCAATACAAAGCCACAAATGGATTTATCAATATTTACAATTTCACAGGATATTACCTGGGAGCATCCACAAAAAAATAACTTTAGCGGTGTTGCAGGCATAGCCCTGATGCAGCAGGATAACAGTTACAAAGGCAGGTATTTTATACCCAATTATTTTGCCCACTCTTTTGGTGGTTATTATATTGAAAAATGGAGTAAACATAAATGGGAATTACAGGCCGGCATCCGTTACGATAATAAAAATATTAACACTACAAGATTAAAGTTTAATGGTGATACTATTAGTTACAATTTTAATTTTTCTACGCTGGCATCGTCTGTCAATCTTATTTTTAAACCAACCAACAATTGGCGAATCAATACCAACATCAGCCTTGCCAGCCGTGCCCCTTATGTAAATGAATTATTGAGTGATGGCATTCATCATGGTACAGCAACTTATGAAAAAGGGGATATCACTTTAAAGCCCGAACGTTCTGTAAACATATCGGCAGGTATCAATTATCAACACCCTTCTAAAATAATAAGTATTGATGTGTTGCTTTATTCAAATAATATTCGGGATTTTATTTATCAGCAGCCCATGCCCGATAGCTCGGTGCTAACCACTGCTGGTGCTTTTCGTTTAATAAAATATAAACAAACCGATGCGGTGTTGAGCGGATTTGATATATCGGCTTCTCTAAAACCCATACCAGCAGTTGAATGGGTTTCTAAATTTTCTTTTTTACATGCTAGAAATATAAAATTAAATGATTGGTTGATAACAATGCCAGCCAACAGGCTGAGTAATGATTTAACGTATAGCCTGAAAGATGGTAAAAAAACTACCAAAACCTATTTAAGTGCAGAAATTATGAATGTGATGCAGCAAAAAAATACACCCAGTGAAGCAAATGGAAAGCAGGAATTTAAAGCACCTCCATCAGCTTATACATTAATCAGCCTGAACGCTTCTGTAACCGTACCTGTTTATAAAACACCTGTAACAATTAGTGTAGGGGTAAGAAACCTTTTAAACAAAGTTTATAGGGATTACCTGAACAGTATGCGGTTTTTCGCCGATGAGATGGGACGAAACATCAGTCTACATTTAAAAATTCATTTTTAATAAATGCAAACACAACATAACCAATTTTAAATCTTAAAAAAAAAACAATGAAAAAACAAATCACAAAATTTTTACTTGCGCTGTTCATAACGGGTGCAGTATTCACCTCTTGTAAAAAAGAT
>JBGSMI010000142.1:0-2937 GCA_041740215.1 Ferruginibacter sp. | reverse complement strand
TTCATCAAAATAGCTTACATCGCCGTTGTACCTGCCACGGGTTTCTGTTAAACGCATGGTACTATCGTAGTTCGGCCCTGTTCCCCAACTTACAACGGTGTACCAACCTGCTGCAAGGGGAGAACAATTATTTGTAGTGCTGGCTGTACTAAAACAATTCCATTGGTTGCCAACGGGGCTTAATCCTGCCATACCATCTGTTGCTTTACCATAAAACAAGGTTCTTGTACCATAAGCCTGGCCTACGCACCAACCTCCATAACCTGGATTTGAAAAGCGAACGATCGCATCTGCCTTTAAGTAAAATTGCCGGTAAATGGCCTTGGTGGCAGGCCTTCCGGATAGTGGGCAAGGAACGTAGCCATTGATCGGAATTGCATTGTCATTACAACTCCAGTAATCCCTTTTGCCCCGGATTGTACCACCATTGGCGCCAAGCGTATCCATGATGCTCCCCATATCCAGTGCGTTTTGCAGACTGTTATAAGTGGTTCTGGTTTTTACAAAAGTAAAGGTCGGTCTGTCGGCACGGCCTACATCGCCTGTGCTGCCCATAGATGTAAACGTATAAGTGCCCGGCACTACACAAACTGTTTTATTTTCACAGTAGGTATAGCCATTAAAGCATAACGACGTAGGTACAATGCCAGTAACCTTGTCAGGGAAATTAAAAACATTTTGTGCTGTTGCCAATGCATTGACGTCGCCACTGTATAATCTATACCTAAAGGGTGGATTGTTGGAATAAGTAAGGTCGCTGAAATCAACCGTGCCACTATCGGCAACAATAAATTGCCGGTAAATAACTTTGTCATTTAATGGCGAGCAGGTAGTATCATATGGCCGTAAAGTTGGCTGGCAGCCAATGGTGTCAGGTGCTGCCCGGTAGGGAACTCCCTCCAGTAAAGGTAGCTGTACAGTACCAACCCGGTTAATGGTGTCAAAAGCCCCCGCTGCATTCATTGAATATTTACCTGCTGCATTTCGGGTATATACTAACATATCTACCTGAAAACGGCTGCCGAGATTTGTAAACAGACATTGGTTGCCGTTATAGAGAAAGTCTCCATAGTAAAGCCCGGTCAGGCTGAAGTAGGGAGTATCTACTCCCAGCACCTGCAATACATAATCGCCCGGTGCAAGGCATTCTATTTCTCCATTGTAAACAGCAGTGCCCACGATATTAGCAGTGTCAAGGTCGGCACAATTGGCAGTAAGGCTTTGTTTAAACAATCTGATGAATGGGCGTGGCCCACAACCGAAAGCAATGGGCCGAAATGTAATAGCAGCGGATCTGTTTAAGCTAAAACTGGCAAAGCTGCTCAGGTTATACCTTACGCCGCTTACAGTAATGCCGGTTGCAGGTTTAGATGGGCTGCATCCATTATTGCTGTGGCGGCTGTTGCAGCCGAAATTATCAATAAAAGAAGTAGTTGTTCCATTGGGTGATGCAGGTAAAATGCCCAGTTTATTAGTTGCAGGCAGACTGCTTACCGGCAACGGACCAGCCGTTGGATTAACGCCTCCTGTAAAAATACCTACCCGAAGCGGGTCTTTAAAATCTTTATGAATAAATAACTGGATGCTGTAGGTTGTATTTGGTTGAAGATCGCCGCAACGGTATTCCTTGTATGCGGCACGGGAGCCGTTCGTGAGCATACTGTCGCAACCATCCACCAATGTTAAACTGCTGATGGGTGTTGCTACAGCATCACCACGATATAAGTTATAGCCAAATTTTTTCTGGATATTTGCGCCACCACTGGGAAAATATCCTGTTGCACCTGTTCCGGATAGCCCCACTACTAAATAATCCAGATAAGCAGGTGTTGTAAAAGTAAACCAGGCACTTTTATGGTATTCCCTAAAATTGTAGAGGCTGCTGCAAACCTCCGTTGAGTCTTCTATGGACTGGCATTCTGCATCAAAATCAATTTTGCGTGCATAAACATTTGCTACGCCAAAGGCATAAGCCTGGTTGGGATGATCGTAGGCTGCGCCTGTTTGATCAGATATCTCAAGGTTGATAGTGATGGGCCCATTGGCAGCCAGTTTTGACGAAACCTGTATAAGATAATTCCCTGCGGGCACACATGGGTGGTAGGTATTGCCAAAGGTAACAATCGGTGTAAGCTTGGTACTGATGTTGGCATTCGTAGGCAGGCAGTTAGCCGTTTGATATACGGCAAAGCCAACATCGCCCGCTGTAATAGTAGTGCCAGGTTGCGTAAGGGTAACTCTTACCGCCCGGATTGTAGGTAAAGAAAACTTAAGCCAAACCGATTTGTCATCCAGACCGGCTACAAAAATGGCAGGTGCAAATGTTTCACCAGTTTGGATAGTAGCGTTACTGACGTTTATTGGTGATGAAGAAAAATTACCAAGGCCAAATCCTCCATTGGGGATGGTGATGGTTGCTGCGTTCAGGCAATCATTGCTTGCAGGTGCCTGTGCAAACAGGTTGAAATAACCGGCTAAAAATAAAAAGAACAAGATGGTAATTTTCCGTATCACATTCATTTAGTTAAAAGCTATTGTAAGGCTACATTGCCTGAACCCGTTTATCGAAGCTTATTTATTGATGATGACTTTTTTGCCTGCGCTAACAGTTACTATCCCGGGGGAGTAAACGGTTACCGATTTACAGGTCACATCTGTTGTTACCGTTAGATTATGGCTGATATGAACTTTGTTTGCTGATGTAGGCACCTGGTTGCTATGCCACGTGGCGGGATTATTCCAGTTCCCGTCCTGTACGGGTGTAATATTTGGCCGGATCAATCACAAAGAGGGTTCCAAATATATTTTGATTGTAAATGCCATTATCTGCATTTACTGCAATTTCATAATGGCCTACGGAATCCTGCATGGGCGCTTTGAACGTAAACACCACCTGCTTCGTCTCCCCGGGATTGATATTGCCCACATTTATTGAAT
>JBGSMI010000139.1:0-66469 GCA_041740215.1 Ferruginibacter sp. | reverse complement strand
GCGTGGATTGTACCAGGAGGCAGTAATTTTTGTCCCCGATATTTTACCCATATTTACGGTGATTTCCCTGCCCTGGGCAGTGTAAATAAAAGCGTAGTCTTTACCATGTGTAGCCTGTATACGTTCGCCTGCAAATAAATTATTTTCTACGATTAGTGACTACCTCACTTTTTGTTCCATTTATCGCCATAGGTGGGCAATAATCCAATAAAAATTCCTTTTCCTTCCACTCTTTTTTATAGCCCAGTCAACATGGGCAAAATACGCTTCGTTGGGCTTAAGCGGATCATTATTAATCAAGGGTTTATTTCCTGCGACATTTGGATTATTTAACCCATCAAGTTCAGCAAGCGCAACTGCCTGTAATACTGTAAATCCTTTCTCACGGCGAATTTCAAGGGGGGTTTTCGGTTTCAGCTTTATTTAAACGGTGGAATAGCTCCCACCCGGTATCTCCCAAATAGAAAAAAAGAGTTCCACCTTCAAAAATAAGGAGTCTTTGAATAAGATTCCTTTTTCCCTTTCGAGCATTTAATTTCACGAATTCTGCGTAGTAATAAAAAAAGTTATTTTTTATTTTATGTTGAGGGATATAACCACTACCGATCGCCTAGCCATATAAAATCATCTGCGATCGTTTTGTTTCTAAAATCATCAACGCCTCCTTGTTGTGATTCCTCAGTAAGTGATTTTTGGGTTTCACGTAAATAAATACACCAGTAGACATACGCTGACCAGCATTTCTTCCCCACTTAAGGAGACAAAAAATCTTTTCTTTATCGGAGGAAACTCTTTGTTTAGCATCTATATTCATGTGAATAGTGCGTCATTTCATATGCCAATATTAAAATCCCAGTTGTCAATTCATGTGTCAAATATGTGGCAATAAGCGATGAGAAAAACGAGCAAAAGTGGCATCTTAAAATTAAAAATCCCCTATAAATTAAATAACTTATAGGGGATTAAATGTGCCCGGGACTGGATTCGAACCAGCACATCCTTGCGAACGCTGCGACCTGAACACAGTGCGTCTACCAATTTCGCCACCCGGGCCTATTTATTCAACTAAATTCAAGAACTCTTTTTTATAAAACCTTTCATGCCATGGATCCCGATTGCTATCGGAACACATCCTTACGAACGTTCCGATCGGAATCGGGATGCGGCTACCAATTTCGCCACCCGGGCCTATTTATTCAACTAAATTCAAGAACTCTTTTTTATAAAACCTTTCATGCCATGGATCCCGATTCCTATCGGAACACATCCTTACGAACGTTCCGATCGGAATCGGGATGCGTCTACCAATTTCGCCACCCGGGCAATTCATTCAGGGCTGCAAATATAGAAAACTAAAGCGTATCCGCCCCTATAGAATTTGAAATTATTATACAATATTTTCCCGGCCCTTCCAGCCGGATAATAAAACACCAATAATCACCAGCACTGTTCCAATGATTTGTTCAATAAAAATACGTTCGCCTAATACTAAATGGGCTTGTATAATGGTACTTACAGGACCAATGCTTGATACAATCGCCACGTTATTGGAACCGATTTTTTTCATGGCATTTGAAATTAAAAATCCCGGAATTACAGTGGCAATAATGGCCAATAAAAAGCCATATCCCCAGAATGCATTACCGGTGGGTATTTTACTGTAATTGCCCACTATTAAAAAATGTAGAAAAACGCCTGCAGTCGAGGCGAGCATGGCATAAGCCGTAAATTTGGTGGCCCCAACCACCGGAATCATTTTACCACTTCCCACCAAATAAATAGCAAAGGTGATGGCACATATAAAAATGAATACACTACCCAATAAAAAATTTGGATTTAACTCAACCGTTAGTTCTCCAAAATATGCAATACCAATACCGACGTAAGTCAATGCTAGTGCAATCTTTTGTATGCGGGAAATTTTTTGGCCAAAAAGAAAAGTATTGATCAATACCACAAAACCCGGATACAAAAAAAGAATTAGTCGCTCCAGTCCGGCACTGATATACTGTAAGCCAATAAAATCAAACAGACTGCTTAAATAATACCCAAACAAACCAAGGGAAATAATACCCGCCCAGTGTTTGGCAGTGAGTGTAACGTTATCTTTTTTATTACTTGCCAATACTGCAGCACCAACAAAGAAAGGAAGCGAAAAAAGCATCCGCAACGCCAACAATGTCAATGCATCAGTTGGCGTATGCGCAAATGCCAGTTTAACAATGATTGCCTTTGTAGAAAATAAAATGGATCCGGCGAAGGCCAGGATAAATCCGACGATGGGTATTGTGGTATTGCTATTTTTTGGTAACATCATTAAACAGCCCAGCCCCAAAATAGGGGCTGGATATTTTACATTTTTAATCCTTCAAGTATTTTCTTCCGCTCCGTAAATCTTTGCAAAAAGCTTACATTATTGCGTTTTTAGAAAGTGATGGAAGCCCTGTTAAACAGAAACATTAAAATCTCTCAAAGCATCATTCAAACTGGTTTTTAGATCAGTGGAAGGTTTTCGTTGTCCAATGATTAAAGCACAACCAACACCATAATCGCCAGCAGGAAAATTCTTGGTATAAGTACCTGGAATTACTACACTTCTTGCCGGCACCCTACCTTTGGTCTCAATGGGATTTGTACCGCTCACATCAATTATTTTTGTTGATTGGGTAAGTACTACATTGGCACCTAACACCGCCTCTTTTTCAACCCGTACCCCTTCTACCACAATACAACGGCTGCCGATAAAACAACCATCTTCAATAATGACCGGGCTTGCCTGCAATGGCTCTAACACGCCACCAATACCCACACCTCCACTGAGGTGAACGCCTTTTCCAATCTGTGCACAACTGCCAACGGTAGCCCAGGTATCCACCATGGTTCCTTCATCAACATAGGCTCCGATATTTACGTAAGATGGCATCAACACTACATTTCTAGCAAGGAACGCTCCATATCTTGCAATCGCATGAGGCACGGCTCTTACTCCCAGTTCCGCATAGCCGCTTTTTAATTTCATTTTGTCATAAAACTCAAAAGGGGGTAATACCATAGTATCCATTTGCTGTATAGCAAAATACATGAGTATCCCTTGTTTCACCCATTCGTTTACCTGCCAGTGAATACTGCCGTCAACAGCAAAACCTTCTGGCGATGCCGTACGCAGACGACCTTTATCTACTTCCTCAATCACATCTCTAACGGCTTCTGCATATTTACTTTCTTTCAAAAGTTCCCGGTTGCTCCAGGCGGCTTGTATTAATTCCTGTAATTGCATAATAATAGTTTATTTAAACTTGTTTATTGTAAAAAGATAATTTTAATTGAGCTTTCATCCAATTGGCCGCAAGATACAAAAAGAAAAAATTTAGGTGCAGACGTAAATCTGCAGGGTCGACCTCCCAAATTTGATGGCTATCAAATGTAGGAGCTACCTGTGTTCGGTAACGATACCGACCACCGTTAAGCCTTGGTAGGTGTAACTACATAAAATCATTAGCGACAATCTGGGATAATACCACCGGCAAAAATGAGAAATCGAAACAGTAATGCAAATGAATTGTTGCCAGAAATCTTGAATTTTAATAAAGTAAGTTATTCAAAAGCTAAGGGTCACAAACACTCGCTTCTCATGGTTTTATTTATCTTGCACCCGCAATAAGCGCTCAACAGTATGAACATAGGCTATGATGGTAAAAGGGCTTTCCAAAATAAAACCGGGTTGGGTAATTATACCCGTTCGCTTATTACCATTTTGAGTCGATATTATCCGGATTTCAAATACAGTTTATTTGCGCCCAAACAAACTGGTCTTTTTACTATAGCAGCTTTCAACAATGTTAATGCGATCTTCCCGAAACAACCATTTTACAAAAGATTTCGTACTATCTGGCGGCAGATAGGGATGGTTAAAGAAATTAAAAATGCAGGGCTGGATATTTACCATGGCGTTAGCAATGAGCTGCCCCGGGGTATCGAAAAAACAGGAATCAAAACCTTGGTAACAGTCCACGATTTAATTTTTGAACGTTATCCTGAAACCTATCATTTTGATGAACGTTATGTGCATCGCTGGAAGATAAAAAGGGCGTGTAAAATTGCAGATGCCATCATTGCCATAAGTCAGCAAACGAAGGATGATCTAATAAATCTTTATAATGTAAATGCTGATAAAATTACAATCTGTTATCAAAGTTGCAACCCTATATTTGAAAAAATCATTTCACCCGCCGAAAAAGAATTGGTTAAAGAAAGATACCGTTTGCCGGACCAGTACTTTTTATTTGTAAGTTCCATTGCTCCCCGCAAAAATCTGATTGCCATTTGCCGGGCAATGATTTTACTAAAAAACAAGATCAATATCCCACTGGTAGTAATTGGCGATGGAGAGAAAGAAAAAGCGGAAGTAAAAAGTTTGATGCTTGCCAATGGAATGGCCAGCCAACTAATATTGCTGAATGAGTTGCCTGTATCTAAAGGAGATCCATTCACAACTGCCGCAGATTTCCCGGCTATTTACCAACAGGCAGTGGCATTGATTTATCCGTCTATTTTTGAAGGCTTTGGGCTGCCAGTACTGGAAGCTTTATGGAGTGGATTGCCGGTAATTTCCAGCAATACTTCCAGCCTTCGGGAAGTGGCAGGTGAAGCAGCTTTATATTTTGCACCGGATAATTACGGGATACTTGCGCAGCACATGCTGAGTGTTGTGTCAACTGTTGATCTGGCAGAGGAATTACGAAACAAAGGTTTTCAACAGGCACAATATTTTTCCCAAAAAAATTATGCTGAAAGTATTGTACAAGTTTATAAAAGTATTTTATGATTCCATTTTCAGACGATATTGAAGAATGCCTGCGGGTGCTAAAAAATGGCGGTATAATCCTCTATCCAACTGACACCATCTGGGGCATTGGATGTGATGCAACCAATGAAGAAGCCGTTTCAAAAATTTACGCACTCAAGGAAAGATTTGCCAGCAAAAGCATGATCATTTTATTAGCAGAAGAAAGCGATATTTTAACCTATGTAACACAACCAGATCTTCAAATATTTGATTACATAAAAGGAATTTCAAAACCTGTAACGGTAATTTATGAAGGCGCTACTGCGGTGGCAGACAACCTTGTTGGAGAGGATGGAACCATTGCCATCCGGGTTGTAAATGATGAGTTTTGTAAACACCTGATTAAAAGATTTCGTAAGCCCATCGTATCTACCTCGGCTAATATTTCCGGTTACCCGCCTCCACTTCTTTTTAACGACATAGATGCCCCAATAAAAAGCGGTGTTGACTATATAGTACAACACCGACAGGATGAATTATATACTGCTGTGCCATCTGCAATCATTAAATGGAACAACAATGGAATCCCAACCATTATTCGAAACTGATTTTTATAAAAGAGCGAGTCCCACCCCCACTTGAACACTTTGAGTTCTCCACTTATCTCTATTATCGATGTCATTCAAATTATTTAAGCCTAGGGCGTATCGTCCATAAATTCTAAAGCTACCCAGTTTAAATTGCACACCTGCCAACATACTAAAGTCGCCTTCTTTAAATGCAGTTTTACCGTTTTCAACTATCGTCCTGCTTTTATCTTTTACAATAGCAAACTGTGGCCCTGCCTGCAATGCAACAAATTTTGAGAGCTTTACGTTTAACAAAACAGGGATACTTATATAATTTAATTTTGTTTTGGTGCCATTACTTAGTATATTTTTATAAATATCATTAAAGCTAGATGAAGTATCCTGCGAAAGTTGGTTAAAAACAACCTCGGGCTGAATAGAAAATTTTTTACCCAACCCAAGTTCAGCAAATGCACCAAGATGATAGCCATAACTAAATTCATCTTTAAATGATTTTCCGGTTATTTTATTTACGTTGGCACCACCTTTTAAACCGAGGTGAAAAGTCTGGGCATGTGCTGAAGAAAAAACAAGGACGGCAAGTACAAGTGTTAAAGATTTCGCTTTCATGATTTTAATTTTTGATTTGGGTTACACATTTCAAGTTATATGCCAAATGTAAAAAAATAATACAATTATTTGTTAACCACAAATTACTAAAAAAGGATAAGCCATTTTAGTAGTACATGGTTGTTAAAACCTTCTGCTGTCCGGATGTAATGCCGGCAAATAATAATCAATATACAATTGAGGTGTAAAATAAACATGTAAAAAACATCTGCCTTACATCAATGCTTAAACCGATGGATTGTACTGAAAAATCTGATTTCTGCAATCTGGCAACCCTTCCCCGCCAATCCTATATTCTAAATCGTTTGCTTGCACTTGTGTTGTTATTGATGTGTGCTTTACCAGACGATTTATTTTACATCAATGTTATGTAACAGAACGCCTTCAAAGCTAAATAAATCATTCATAACAAAACACCTGATGTGCCATCGTAAAGGTAAAAGAAAATGTGTTTGGTTCTTAAGTAACGCATTCATCAAAACTCGCATAAATGCCAGCGATCATAGTACTCTTGTGGTGGGCATCTTTGAGTACACGGTTTAAAAACCAAATGGCTGCTCCCGGCCGAAGCTTTATTTTAAAGAACTGAAAGAAGTATAAAAATATTTTGGAGGGGAGGTGAATAAGAATAGAATTGACCCTTTAAAAAAAATGTGTGTAGGAAACTGCAAAAGTCAATGTTTTAAAAATCCACTAACCCAAAAGGATTTGAATTGGAACATTGGCTAATCCCTGCTCTACTTTCGTCATTTAATAAATTTGCGCCCACACTTAAACTTACCCGGTTTTATGCGTAAAGCCAACCGAAGGAGAGTATATAAGTTTACTTGAACTTTAGCAGGCATTCAGTGCATTATTTTTTATGCTATAAAGCCGGTTCTCAATTCCAACGTTTACAAATAAACTACTGGCAGGGCTGCCCGAAGAATCCAGCATTTTCATCAACTGGTTCAATATTTCAATGGAATCTTTTTCACTCAAACTACTACCGGGGTTTGTTTGAGCATTTGAGCCGCCTGAAAGAAAAACAAAGAATATACAACAAGAGAGGAATGTACACCGGTGAAAGTGTTAAGAATTGGACAAAATAAAACAAACTGAGAGTTTATTAAAAAGTTTAAGCCATAACGAACTTTGAAGCATAAATGATTAGTAAAGAGCAAAAGGCATGGTGTTAAGTCAATATTTAATTGCCTTTTGTGGCTGAAAACCCTTAGATTTGCAAAATTATTTATAACGAGTATTGCATGAAGTGCCCAAAAGGCTGTTGAATTTAGTTTTTACTTTGATTTTTTTTAATTAGGAATTCGGTAGCGCAACAACAGAAAATAGCATATCATGTAAACGCAAAAAAAAATTTACATGAATGCATTTGAAGCCTTAGGCTTAAACGAACAATTAGTACAAGCAATAACGGAAATGGGATTTGAAACACCCACCCCCATCCAGGAAAAAGCAATCCCAGTTTTATTATCAGGAACAACAGATTTTGTAGGTTTGGCACAAACCGGTACAGGTAAAACTGCAGCCTTTGGTTTGCCTTTACTACACTTAATTGATATCTCTCAGAAACATCCACAGGCATTAATCGTTTGCCCTACCCGGGAACTGTGCTTGCAGATTTGTAACGATTTAATGAATTTTAAAAAACATCTAAAAGGCTTGAATGCTGAACCGGTTTACGGTGGTGCCTCCATATCAATGCAAATTAGGGATCTTAAAAGAGGTGTACAGATAGTAGTAGCTACGCCCGGCCGTTTGATTGATTTGATAGAAAGAAAAGCCATTGACCTGCAAAAAGTGAAATACGTAGTATTGGACGAAGCAGATGAAATGCTGAACATGGGCTTTAGAGATGACATTGATTTTGTGTTGAAGAATACCATCTTAAGAGAAAGCATCTGGTTGTTTAGTGCTACGATGCCTACGGCTGTAAAAGCTATTTCTAAAAACTTTATGACTAATCCGATTGAGGTTACCATGGGTAAAAAGAATACAGCAAACGTTAACATCGATCACCAATATTTTATTACGCCTGCTCATAGCCGTTATGACACACTGAAACGCCTGGTAGATTTTAACCCGGGTATGTACGGTGTAATTTTTACCCGTACCAAAGCAGATGCTCAGGACGTTGCAGAGCGTTTGGTTAAAGAAGGTTACGATATTGAAGCATTGCATGGTGATTTAACCCAGCAGCAAAGAGATAAGGTAATGGGCCGCTTTCGTGCCAAAAGCATTCAGTTATTGATTGCAACTGATGTGGCTGCAAGGGGTATTGATGTAGACGGTATTACACACGTTATTAACTATGAGTTACCGGATGATATTGAAGTATACACTCATAGAAGTGGCCGTACTGCAAGAGCCGGCAAAAGTGGAATTTGTATTACCATCTGCCATAGCAGAGAAGCTTACAAAATCAGGTCGATTGAGAAAATGATCAACGCACAATTTCATAAGTTGGATATTCCAAGTGGTAAAGATGTTTGCCGCAAACAGTTTTTTCATTTTATGGATAAACTGATGGATGCAGATATTTCAAACAATGAGTACGAAACTTATATGCCTGATCTGGAATCAAAGTTTGCAGAGATCAGCAAAGAAGATGTACTAAAGAGAGTGGCTGCTTTAGAGTTTAACCAATTCTTAAAATACTATGAGCATTCAGATGACCTGAACGTAAAATTGGATTCAAGAGAAAGAAGAACTGAAAGTAGCTTTAGAGATTCAAGCGGTGGCGACAGAAGAGAGCGCTCAACTTTCGCTAGAGCAGACAACGGTTTCGCAAGATTATTCATCAACCTGGGCACTAAAGATGGTTTTTACAAAGCCAGTTTTTTACAATTCATTTTAGATGAAAGCAATTTAAGCAAAGAGATATTGGGCAAAATTGATATTCGTGAAATGAATGCATGGGTTGAAGTAGATAAAGCTGCCGCTCCTAAAATGATCAAGAGCATGGATGGCAAAAAATACAATGGCCGCCTGATAAGAATGAATGAAGCAGACGGTGGATTTAAAAGAGCTGGTGATGAAAGAGGCGACAGAGGCGGAGATAGAAATGAGGGAAGAAGTGATAGAAGCGAAAGAAGCAGCGAAGGAAGGACAGAGGCAAGAAAGAGAATTCCAATGAGGGAAAAAAGATAATTATTGAGTTTGATCTAATAAAAAATGCCGGAAAATTTTCCGGCATTTTTTATTAGATCATTTTAACAAAAAAGGTCTTCGAATAACTCCCCTTCAGGGCACGGGGGTTACACCAACTCAATCACTGTAATCTCAGGTAATATCCCTACCCTACCCGGATACCCGATAAAACCAAAACCACGGTTTACGTATAGCTTTTGTTTTACATCTTCATACAAACCAGCCCATTGTTTGTACACATATTGAACCGGGCTCCATTTAAAACCAGGCATTTCAATTCCAAACTGCATGCCGTGCGTATGCCCACTAAGCATTAAGTCTACATCTGCATATTTCGCCTTCACTTCTGCATCCCAATGACTTGGGTCGTGACTCATTAATATTTTAAAAGGATATTTTTCCGTTCCAACATGAGCAAGATCTAGCCGTCCATGCTTGGGAAAATTGGCTTTGGCGCTCCAGTTCTCGATTCCCATTAATGCGATTTGGTCGCCCCCTTTCTCCAACACCACATGTTCATTCATCAGCAACCGCCACCCCATGGCTGCATGAACCTGTTTGAGGTTTTCCAAATTCTGTTCTTTGCTGATTCCATCCGATGGCCATCTTACATAGTCGCCGTAATCATGATTGCCTAAAGTAGAAAATACACCCATTGGTGCTTTCAATTGGTTAAACACCTCGAGGTAGTTATCCATCTCCGAGGCTTTATCATTCACCAGGTCACCTGTAAATAGTATGAGGTCGGCCTTTTCGTTTAATATTTCCTGAACGCCATGCAATACAGCTTTTTTATCCGTAAAGCTACCGGAATGAATATCACTGATATGCAACACTTTCAAACCTTTGAACCCGATGGGCAGGTTATCAAAAGCCAGTTTAATTCGTTTTACATTATACTTATATTTATTGCCAAAACCATACACCAGGCTACCAAATAAAGTTCCGCCTACTGCCAAACCAATCCAGTTTAAAAATATTGAGCGGCTAATAGCGGTACCGGCTGCAACCCCCTCCCCATTTTTAGGTGTATTGTAAAATAATTTTCCTGCTACCCATAAAATGCCCCGTTGTATATCATCGATCAAAACAAATACACCGGTGATAATTTTTGCCAAAAACAATCCAATGATGAATGCAAAAAGATACGTACGAATTTTTCGTGGTAAAAAATGCTGATCGGTAAACGCAAATAACAGAAAACCGACGATAGCCAGCACCGTAATTGCCCAGTATATACTGTAAACAATCATTTTTGTTTTGGGTGAGGTCGTTTGAGTAACTGCTTTTATTGCCTGAAATACATAAGTATCTAATAACAACATGAATGCGATAAATAACACAGCACCAACAGGAGAGCGCATAAAAAAAATTTATGTTTATTGAATAATTTAATTCCAGCAAGCAGGACATGCCGCGGAATTTTGACACGATCGAAATTACAGCATCTACATTAAATTTCTAGTTAATTGAAAAGATGGCTTAGTTACCGGCAGTCCAGCTAATGAATTCGTCCAACTGGCCATTGATTGCTTTCAGGGTGGATACATCTGTAAAACGTCCCTCCGCATTCATTAATTTGTCAACTGTTGAAATCGGTAACTTATTGTGATGGACCATTACTTTTACATGATTCAATACATCCGATAGATGATCCATACCTCGTAAATTACCAGCTCTGCCTGTACTAACCCCTGTAAGTAACGCCTTTTTATGCCACCACAATGCGTGCGTTTTTCCGGTATCAAATAATAATTTTAATGCACCAGGGAAACTTCCGTTGTATTCAGGAGAAACAAAAATATAATGCTGAAAAGGTATGATTAGTTCATTTTCAATTTTTTCAAAATCTGCATCTCTTTTAAGCAGATTTAAACCCTCCAAAGACAATAAGGCCGAATCAATTGATTTTTCTTTAAGTAAACGCTGGTATTCTTTGGCTACTTTCAATGTGTTGCTTCCCACTCTATTTGTTCCTGATATAACTAGATACATTCTTTCTTTTTATTTTGTTTAATGAATTGTTCCAACAACTAGACAGGAGCTTTGTTCCCAAATTTTAATTTAATGCCAATATTTATCGTAAAGCGATGATTTTGACTGATATAAAACGTACTCCAAAATGATAAAAGAATAAATTTAACTTACCAACAAGCAAATTAAACGATCATTTTGTTTTAATCAAATTCTGATATATAGTTCATTTTCAAACAGTACCTTTGCCAATTCTTAAATTAAGAGGAGATAGTAACGCACTGAAAGGAAACTAAACCAACTACTTTATAACAATTAACAATTCTCCCCGAGGGAATAAGTATGGCAAGAATAATAGGAATAGCAAATCAGAAAGGTGGCGTAGGTAAAACAACTACAGCAATTAATTTAGCAGCGAGTTTAGCTGTTCTGGAATACAAAACATTGCTGGTGGATGCAGACCCACAGGCAAACAGCACCACCGGCGTTGGTTTTGATTTACACAACATTACACAGAGCTTGTACGATTGTATGGTAAATGAGGTAAATGCGAAAGACGTGCTGTTAAAAACGGATGTTCCCAATCTCGACCTGATTCCTTCGCATATTGACCTGGTAGGTGCCGAAATTGAAATGATTAATTATCCAAACAGGGAAGGTGTTTTAAAAAAAATACTGGATCCAATCCGGGACGATTATGATTTTATTGTGATTGACTGCTCCCCCTCACTTGGTTTGATTACTGTAAATGCGCTGGTAGCCTCCGATAGTGTGGCCGTTCCCGTGCAAACAGAATTTTTTGCCTTGGAAGGATTGGGCAAATTATTAAACACGATAAAGATTGTACAAAACAGGTTAAATCCCGAATTACAGATTGAAGGTATATTAATGACTATGTACGATGGCCGTTTGCGTTTGTGCAACCAGGTGGTAGCCGAAGTAAGAAGGCATTTTGAAGAAATGGTTTTCAGCAGCATCATCCACCGCAATACCCGGTTGAGCGAAGCTCCTAGTTTTGGCAAACCCGTAATTCTGTACGATGCAGAAAGCAAGGGTTCTATCAACTACCTGAACCTGGCCAAAGAAATATTACAGAAAAACAATATGACAAAAATTAAGCAGGAAGACAGAGTATTGAGCTAATGTGATAATGTGCTAATTAGCTAATGTGTTAACACTTACCGCCTGCTACCGGTTGCTTTTATAAAATACTTTTAATTCATTGTAATGTTATTAATTAGCACATTAGCTAATTATCAAATCACCTAATTATTCTTATGACCCCTCCCAATAAAAAAGACGCATTAGGAAAAGGTATTCGCAGTTTACTGCAAAATATGGATGCCGATCTTAAAAACACTGCTGGTAACTTAAAAACAGATGTGGTTGAGAAAACAACTTCCACTAACCGTATTGCACTTGACCAGATTGAAATCAATCCGAAACAACCCCGTAAAGACTTTGATGAAGCCGCACTGAGCGAACTGGCCGCATCTTTAAAAATCCATGATATTATACAACCGCTTACAGTTAGCAGGATGGCTTCCGGCAAATACCGACTAATAGCAGGTGAGCGCCGGTTTAGAGCAGCTAAAATTGCAGGCTTAAAGGATGTGCCTGTATATGTTCGCCAGGCCAATGATGCTGAATTACTTGAACTGGCATTGCTGGAGAATTTACAAAGAGAAAACCTAAACTCGATAGAAATTGCCCTTAGTTACAAAAGGTTGATGGATGAATTGGATTATACACAGGAGCAGGTAGCGGAGCGAATGGGTAAAGAACGTAGCACTGTTACCAATTACATTCGTTTATTGAAATTGCCACCTGATATCCAGATAGCAGTTCGCACTGGGGTTATCACCATGGGACATGCCCGGGCATTGATTAGCGTGGATGTGGTGGATAAACAATTGTTTATTTTTTCGGAAATAAAAAGCAAGGAATTATCGGTAAGACAAACAGAAGACCTGGTTCGTAAAATGTACACCGGTGTAGAGGTTGTTAAAAATCCGATAAAAGCCCAGTTGCCTCCTGCCTTTAAAAAAATAGAAGATAATTTAGCTTCTCAATTCAACACCAAGGTAAAAATGGTACACAACAAAAAAGGCTATGGTGCCGTAACATTTGAATATTATTCATTGGAAGAATTAAATGGACTGTTGGATAAATTGAACATTAAAGTTAGTTGATGCAAAAATTACTGTCAATATTTTTAATCATTGGTTTGTGTTGGGTTGGCGTTGATTTAAAAGCGCAGATAAAAACTGACAGTAGTGTTATTAACGCAAAAAAAAATACCGACAGCAGTAACCAAAAAAAGACAAAAGTTTTTGACCCACGTTTAGCCACCAAGCGCTCAGCCATGGTACCAGGCTGGGGACAGATCTACAATAAAAAATACTGGAAATTACCACTTGTTTATGGCGGACTAGGTGTTACTGCAGGGGTGTTTGTTTACAATGTAAAAAACTACCGTTTGTTGCGTCAGGCTTTTATTTATAAAACAGATACCCTTTCGAATGATGACCAAATTGACCCCAGATTTAGAAATCTATCCGCAGGTGCACTACGCAGTTATAGAAATTCCTTTCGGCAAAACGTAGATTATTCCGTGCTCTTCTTCATTATTTTTTGGGGGCTTAATGTGGCGGATGCTACTGTTGATGCTCATTTAAAAGCATTTGATGTAAACGACAACTTAAGCTTGCAGATAAAACAGGGATATAGCCCGATGGCCAATACTACCGGCATTAGTTTAGTAGTAGATATTCACTCCAAAAAGATGAGAGCAGGTAAATAATTATATTTGCGTTTTAAATTATCAAAAACTTATCATGGATTCAAATACCAGTGCTGCTACTTACACCAGCAAGCTTCTCAATATTGCATTGATCGGATACGGAAAAATGGGGAAAGCCATTGAAGAAATTGCGGTTAAACGGGGACATAACATTGCACTAAAAATTGACATCGATACAGCAGCACAATTCACCAAAGAAAATTTACAGCGTTGTGATGTGGCCATTGAATTTACCAATCCCCACAGTGCCGTTGAAAACATACTTGCCTGCTTAGATGCAGGCATACCTGTAATAAGTGGCAGCACGGGATGGCTGGCCCGTTGGGATGAAGTGAAGGCCAAATGCGAAGCGGTGAATGGCGCCATGGTTTATGCGAGTAACTACAGCGTGGGAGTAAATATCTTTTTTGAAGTGAACAAATTTTTAGCCCGGTTAATGGATCCTCAATCAGACTATGATGTTAGTATGGTAGAGGTTCATCATACAGAAAAAAAAGATGCACCCAGCGGAACAGCGATTACTTTAGCCGAACAGATTTTAGAAAACCTCGGAAGAAAAAAAGAATGGGTTAACCAAAGCAGTGCATCGCCGGAACAACTGTCTATCATCAGCGAAAGAATTGATCCTGCACCCGGCACACACAAAATAAAATACAGCTCGCTGGTAGATGATATTGAGATCATTCACACAGCGCATAACCGCAAAGGTTTTGCAACAGGGGCTGTGCTGGCCGCAGAATTCATCAGCCACAAAAAAGGCATCTATAGCATGAAGGATGTATTGGGATTTTAATTACACTATTATATGCTGCATAACAAACGACCACGCAAATTTTCGTAGTAATGATGGCCCTTATTTAAACCCCGCAAAGCCTGCAATATTCAATTTATTTTAGAATTAAATAAAAAATTAAGCTGTTCGGTATTCATTGTTATCAGCGATCAGTTCTCCTATTCGCATTCTTCACCCGCAAAGCTGGCGATCATCTCCCATTACTATCCGCCTTCGCTTTAGTCCATTTTTTACCCTTTATTACATTTAAAACAAATCTGTTTGGTGATATTTATGAAATAGTCTAGCTTTTCAGAAATTATCCAAAGGAAATAAAAATGAAAAGCCTAAAACTGCTGTTCTTGCTACTGATTCAATTTACCAGTATTCAATTTATTACAGCGCAAAAAAACAAAGCGCTCCTCGACAGTTTAGAAAAACTCATCCCCATTCAAAATGATTCTTCATTGGTGCAAACATTGAATGAACTTACCTGGCAATACCGGATGGTTGACAAGGACAAAGCCATCGAATATGGAAACAAAGCCATTGAATATGGAATCAGGATAAAATTCAATAAAGGAATTGCGCAGGCATACAACGATCTGGGTATTATTTATTTTGATAAAGAAAATTATGATACTGCAATATTGCTTTACAACAAAGCCATCAACATAAGGCTACAACTAAAAGACCAAAAAGGCATTGCCAGACTGTATAATAAAATTGGCATCGTTTACCAAAAACAGGGGCTGTTTGACAGGGCTTTAGAAAACCAGTTTAAAGCATTGTCCCTGTTTGAAAAAGCGGCGGATCAGGTCGGCATTTCTTATTCGCTGAATAATATTGGCATCGTCAATCAAAATATGGGCTTGTATGAAAAAGCCATTGAATATCAGGAAAGATCCATTAAAATCAAAGAGGCAATCGGCGACAAATATGGCCTTTCTGGTTCCTATGTCAATATTGGAAACGACTTTTTAAACCTTAAAAAATACGATATTGCAGCGGCCTATTACCTGAAAGCGGTAGCCATTACAAGAACCATCGGCGATAAAGAATATCTTTCAAATGCATTGAATAACCTGGGCAACCTATATTTGATTACCGGAAAACTAACAGAAGCCATTCCACCCATTGAAGAATCTTTTCAACTAAGAGATAGCCTGCATGATACCAAAGGAATGGTAAGCTGCCTGAACAACCTGGCAGATGTGTACATCCAAAAGAAAATGTACGACACGGCTGAAAGCAAACTAAACCTTGCTTTAAACATGGGATTGGAGGCTGTGAATTGCAAACCAGAAGTGAATAAGCTTTACTTTACACTTGCGAAATTATATGAAGCTAAAGGAGCCAATGACCGAGCGCTGGGGATGTATAAATTATATTCCAGTACAAAGGATTCTTTGTATACAGATGACCTGAGCCAGCGATTTGCAGAACTGGACACCCGGTATAAAAGCCTTGAAAACGAAAAAATAATTCAGCAACAACAATTTGATCTTACCCGGAAAAATTACTGGATCATCAGTATTAGCGGGTTGTTGGTATTGAGTATACTATTGGGTTACTCCTGGTACAAAAGGTACAAGTTGCGACAGGTACGTAAAATTCAGGCGGAAATAATCATTCAGCAGGATTTGTCTACAAAGGCAATATTACAAGCCGAAGAAAATGAACGCAACCGTATAGCCGCAGATTTACATGATGGCATAGGACAATTGATGAGTGCAGCAAAAATGAATTTATCTGCCTTTGAAAATGACCTGCTTTTTAAAACAGCGGATCAAAAAGCAGCTTATCAAAAAGCCATTGCCCTGATAGATGAAAGTTGCAAAGAAGTAAGAAGTATCAGTCACCAGATGATGCCCAATGCCCTGTTAAAAAGTGGCCTATCCAGTGCCATTAAAGAATTTATCGATAAGATAGACAGCAGCATTATTAAAATAAACCTGCACACCGAAGGGTTGAATGTACGGCTCGACAGCAATGTGGAAACAGTATGCTACCGGGTGATACAGGAATGTGTAAATAATGTGATCAAACATTCAGGAGCCAACAGATTGGAAATATCGCTGTTAAAAGACCTGGATGGTATTTCAGCTACCATCGAAGACAATGGAAAGGGATTCAATTTAAAAGAACTTTCCAAATTTGATGGGATCGGTTTAAAAAATATCAGATCCAGAATTCAGTTCCTTAAAGGAACTGTTGATTTCGATTCAGAACCAGGGAAGGGTACGCTGGTTGCAATACATGTGCCGGTTAGTTAATATTTTCGTTTTTTAATTTTTACAACTTTTTAATACCGTTATTTTTTTTCATAACTTGAAGCCAGTTATGCAATTTGCCACACAAGAAAAAATGAATACCAAAAAAGTTTCGATTGCAATTGTTGATGATCACCAGGTAGTGATTGATGGCCTTAAGTCTATGCTTCAGGGTCTGGATCGCTTTACCGTGGTTGCAGAAACCAACGAACCGCTACAGATGCTGGAAATATTAAAGCATCAATCCGCTGATATTTTATTAACTGATATCATGATGCCGCTGATGAATGGGGCCCAACTTGCAATCGAAGTACATCGGCTTTATCCTGGCATTAGAATACTCGCCTTATCCATGAGTGGCCAGGGCGAGCTGGTGAACCAAATGATAGAAGATGCGGATATTGCTGGTTATATTTTAAAAAATATTGGCAAAAATGAATTCATTCACGCATTGGAAAAAATATCAACCGGCGGCATTTACTTCAGCGAAGAAGTACTACATGAAATGATCAAAGCAAGCGAGCTGAAAAAAGAAAATATTGCGGTAAACCTAACTGCAAGAGAAGTGCAAATTGTTAAACTAATAGAAAAAGAATACAGCAATAAAACGATTGCAAACAGTTTGTTTTTAAGTGAAAGAACTGTAGAGACCCATCGAAAAAACATTTTCCGAAAAACAAAAACCAGCAGTGTGTTAGGTTTGATCAAGTATGCCCACGAACACAACCTGGTGTAATTTTCTTGAGGCAGTATTGATCGCTGCTACTGGTAGCCTTTTGCCTGTAGTAAAAATAATTCTGCATAACGACCGCCTTTGTTCAGCAGTTCTTCATGACTGCCAATTTCTAAAATCTGGCCCTTTTCAAGCACCAGAATCCGATTGGCCATTCTTACTGTTGAAAAACGGTGAGATATCAGCATGGCAGATTTATCCCTTGTTAATTCCGCAAAACGTTCAAACACTTCAAACTCGGCTCGGGCATCCAAAGCCGCAGTAGGTTCATCCAAAATCATTAATTGGGAATTGCGCATATACGCCCTGGCCAGTGCAATTTTTTGCCATTCTCCACCAGATAGTTCCACTCCTTTATTAAAACGCCGCCCCAGCATCTGGTCGTATTTATCCGGAAATTTCTCAATGATTAAATTAGCCAGACTTTGAGTGGCCGCATTTTTGATCAATTCCTTATTGTCTTTTTCTTTGATATTGCCCATAGCAATATTTTCAGAAGTCGTCATTTGGTAACGCAGGTAATCCTGAAAAATGATACCAATCTCAGACCGCAGTTCTCCCATATCATATTCTAAATAAATCAATTTAATTGATCTAAAAAATCATAATTTCTTTTTATTTATCCATCCTGCAAATTTATTTTTCTACTGAAAATTAGTGCCTGACTTAATAAGAAACTTCATGCACATAAGTTTTACAACTATTTATTGCTCCATCCAATAATATTTAGATAATGAAGTTATTATATTAGATTTAATCCTGATTGAAGCCAAATACCTTATAAAAACGTTAATGTGTCTCCCGTACCTAGCTTGTTGCTGCTTCCTTTTCAACAATTCGCTTCAATTGCCTAAAAGTGATATGACCTATCTAAAAGCCATGGTAAGATGGAGCCCTACTTGACCAGCGACGGGCTTTTTTCATGCACTTCCAAATCATTCAGGCGGTAGTGGCGTTTAGGTAAACAACAATTTATTAAAGTCCTTTTTAACAATCATCTAAACCAGTAAACCAGTAAAATTAAGACCAAATACTTTTTTGCATACGATAAGAAACCGGATGACCTTGACCGCCAAAATATCAATATCGAAAATAGAGTAATACTGCATATCGAAAATGGAATAGCCGAAATACGTTTCTTCGTAACAGAATCAACGGATTAATCGCATTTTTTTGGTTGTTGAGAACTGCATTGGAATCAATAATAAATATTTCGAAGAAAAATTTGTATTTTTCGGTGCATTCAAAATAAAGAAGATCATTGCGTATCAGTATCTAATCAACTGCTACAAAAAAAAATGATTGACCTTTGGGGAGAAAAATTTGGGTTACGTAAAAAAAAAGAAGGTATTCACTTTTAGGGTGAAAGGACAGGGCTTATAAATATAAAAGCTATTCAAAAACATTTAAATGAAAATTAAAGCATACGTTCAGATGCATTTTGTAGAAGACAATAAAGCTGATCTTATGTTCATTAATGAAGTTTTGGAAGAAATTAGACATCACCCTGAGTGTTCTAAGGTATGGCAGGTAAGCAATCGATCTCCTAAATTAAACAAAAGAATACACGGATTTCTTACTACCAAACCGAATGCTACTCGGTATCTACCTCAGAGAAAGAAAAGGCAATGAATTGATACAGTTTTAACATGGCAATGAAAAATTAAACAATATTCCGGTAATAAGTTATGGTTACTATTTCTTCTTCAAAACGATCTATCAACCTCAATTATACCAGTCATGTAAATTGCTGTGTTACCAAATTTTCAATACGGTTGAATACATTGCTCGTCCGAGCAGCCCACGTTATTCTTTTAATGAATAGCTGAAGTTTACCATTCAAAAAACGTAATGCACAATGATGACTAGTAAAAAATATTTTAAATTTTTGGTTGTAGAAGATAATCTGGGTGACTTCGCCCTGGTAGAAGAATTTTTAACGCAAGGATTTTTAAATCCATCGATCATAAACGCATCCAGTTTTAAACAAACTGCCCAAATATTGCAATCGGATGAAACAGTTTTTGATATAATTTTACTAGATCTAACCCTATCAGATAAAAGCGGCCAAAGCCTGATCACAGAAATGCTACAGATCGCATCCTGCCCTATAATAATTTTAACTGGATATGCAGATATTGATTTTAGCATAAGCTCAATTTCACAAGGGATATTGGACTATTTGCTAAAGGATGATTTAAATACAACAATGCTTTACAAAAGCATCAACTATGCAATTGAAAGAAAAAAAACAGTCGCAGCCCTTAGGGAATCAGAAAAAAGATACAGCGACCTTTTTCATGCTAGCCCTCAGCCCATGTGGGTTTTTGATAGTGAAACACTTTTATTTATACAGGTAAACAAAGCGGCTATTTCGCTTTACGGATATAGTGAAGCAGAATTTTTAACGATGACCATTTTAGACATCCGGCCTCCAGATGATAAATCAAAAGCGTTAGAAATAGTTAATCGTGTGCGCAATGAAAAAGAAGATATTCATAAAGGCAGTTTCCGGCACTTAAAGAAATTAGGAGAATTAATTGAGGTTGAAATTTACAGTACGCCTATTGTAATCAACAACAAAAAATACACTTCCGTTATCGCAATTGATGTTACAGAAAAAAAAATATTTGACCGGACCATTACAAAAGCAATTATAAAAACACAGGAAGACGAACGATACGAAATTGGTGGAGAGTTACATGATAATGTTTGCCAAATATTGGCTACCAGCCGCATTACCCTTGGTATGCTAAAGGAATCGTTACCGCCTTCAAGTATGCTATGGTTTGATCAAAGCGAAAAAAATATTGTTCTTGCATTAGATGAAATCCGCAATCTTTCTCATCGGCTTGCACCCGCATTTTTCGATGAGACTACTTTGGAAGAAGCCTTCAGAAAACTATTTTCTACTTTTAACATCGAAGCTAAATACCAAATTTTGTTTGAATTTGATGAAGTTGTAAAAGTACTGCCCGTTAGTTTGGAGATTGAGTTAAATCTTTACAGGATATTACAGGAACAGTTGAGAAATATTTTAAAACATGCCGGCGCTACAATTATTAAAGTAGCCGTAATTGTATTTGACGACACACTACACATGAAAGTAACTGACAATGGAGTTGGCTTTGATGCTAAAAAAGTTAAGAAAGGAATTGGACTTGCCAATATGAGAAGAAGAGCTGAATTATTTTCCGGTAATTTCGAAATAGAATCGTCAGTTGGCTGTGGCTGCACGATAACTGTTGATATTCCCTTGTCATCAATGAAAGCATAAAGGCACCAATGAAAGTTGGTAGTTGGAATCTTGTTTTGCTAAATACGAATAAGAAATGCTTATTAACTTCTCTTTGCTCTCAAGAAAAATGGGTTAATAGAATACAACTTTTACAATCCAAAAACTGAATATCTGAGGCTACTTTCCGATACAAAACTTAGAGAATATAAAATCAAGCACATCTTCATTGGAAATGTCTCCGGTAATTTCAGAAATATAATGAAGGCAATGACGAATATTCAGAGCAAGCAAGTCTCCCGGGATATGGTTATCCAGACCAGCTTTAATTTCTGATAAGGATTGGTGAACTTGCTTTAAGGCTTGATAGTGGCGGGCATTGGTTACTACCACGCTTTCGGTTGCAGGCTGCTCATTTACAGTAGAGCAAAACAAATTGCTTTCAATGGCATCAATTCCCTCGTTGTTTTTTGCAGAAATAAAAATAATATTTTCAAACGCGGCGAATTTCTCTTTGACGGAAACATCGGAAATGGCATCCACTTTGTTACCTGCTAATATATATTTCTTACCTGTTTTCTCAAATTGCCTGCAAATAGTCAACAACTCCTGTTCATCCATTTGATTGACGTCAAAAATATACAATACCACATCAGCAGATTTCATTTTCTCCAGGCTTTTCTCAATGCCTACCAATTCTATTATATCGGTGCTGTGTTCCCGAATACCGGCTGTATCAATCAAGCGGAAAAGTATGCCTTTAATATTGAGCACCTCTTCTATTGTATCCCTTGTAGTACCAGCGATTTCGCTTACGATGGCCCTGTTTTCATTTAATAGCGTATTTAATAAGGTACTTTTTCCCGCATTGGGTTTTCCTATAATGGCAACACTCACTCCATTTTTTATCACGTTACCTAACTGGAATGATTGCAATAATTGCTGGGTAGTAACTTGTGCGGCTTGAATAATTGAATGAAATTGTTTGCGGTCAGCAAATTCCACATCTTCCTGGCTAAAATCGAGTTCCAGTTCAATTAATGCGGAGAATCCAATCAACTGTTCCCGTAGTTTTTTTAACACGGAACTAAATCCTCCGCGAATATTATTCAATGCTGTTTTTTGAGAAGCGGCGGTGTTACTTGCAATTAAATCTGCTACAGCTTCTGCCTGGGTGAGATCTAGTTTCCCACTTAAAAAAGCCCGTTGTGTAAATTCTCCAGGTTTTGCAATTCTTGCTCCATGGCGCATACAGGCCTGAACTAATTGTTGCTGTATGTAAGGACTTCCATGACAACTTATTTCAATAACATCTTCACCAGTGTAACTTTTCGGGCCCTTAAACAATGAAACAACCACTTCATCAATTGTTTCTTCCCCATCTTTAATTAAGCCTACATGCACCGTGTGCGAGGCTTGTTGGTAAAGATCTTTAGAAGGAAATAATTCGTTTACAATTTTAAATGTACTGTTCCCACTCAGTCTGATTACACCGATCGCACCAATACCCGGGGGAGTTGCAAGGGCAACAATTGTATCATTCCAACCAGCAAGTTTATTTACCATTTCGCAAAGATACTTTCTCTTGAATCGAAAGCTTCGGTCGTTCCACCCTATTTTCGAGCAAACAAATTTTTATCGAGATCGTTCACTTCATCAATGTAGTAATGTTTCACCCGGTTAATGGTTACTTCATCCACAATGTCCACAAAGTTTTGAAAGGTGCTTCTATCGGCTGATTTTATTATCAATACAAAATCATCCGAATTGCCTCTTGCCTTCTGAACTTCCTTCTTCTTTTGAATAATTACATTTCTTATCCCATCTGGTGAAAAAGAAGTTTCTTTTACAATGGGGTTTGATTCGGGCATACCTTCATAATACTGAATGGTATTATCTGCCTGCAAGTACAATGTAAGCACACAGGATGCACAAATTATATCACCCGGTTTATCCTTGTCAAATGGCATATTCAAATTCATTGCAGTGGGCAAAGAAAGCTGTGTGGTGAAAACAAAAAAAGTAATGAGCAAAAATCCAAGATCAACCATTGGTGTTAAATCAACCCTGGTGCTTTTCTTACTCATTCTTTTTTGGTTGTTGTGTTTTTCCGGAATATCATTTTCAATAGATGCCATGGTTTATTTTTTCTAATGAGATGGTGAGTGCTTTCATTTCCATAAATATTTTTTTATACTGATGCTTTATCTTTACTAACACATGTATTAATGTTCATCGCAAAGAAATCTCCCGGGAAACGAACTTTTATCCATTCATCTAAATAATTCACGAGCCCAACATTGATAGAAAAAAGCCTTAACCATAAAAATCCCCTGAGAAAACACGGGAGATTTTATGTAATGCCCGCCTGATTACTGTTCTTCTACTACAAATGTAATTGGCTGACGACGATAAGCATTTACATTGTTACCGTTTTGTAATGCAGGCTTCCATTTCGGGCCCCGCATAATGATTTTAATCGCGTCTTCTTCCATGCCGTATCCAAATGTAGTTTCGCCATTCACGTCACTTATCGTCCCGTCCTTGCTTACAACAAATTTTACAATTACCTGGTATGTACCATTTGGGGCGCCATTATCAAAGGGTGTGTTTGGATTCAAATGCTGCTGAAGGTATCTAACCCATGCCTGATGCCCTCCGGGAAACTCCGCTTCGTTTTCTACCCTCACAAAAATTGTATTTTCATCATCTACTTTTGGAGCTTCCAACACATTGCTTCTTTCTTCAGTAACCGGAGCCTGGATTACCTGGTTTTTGAAATCACTCTCAATTGTTTTATTGCTAATCGCATGGTCTTCTATAATATCCTGAATTTTTTCATCCGCTGCTACCAGGTCGTCTTTAACAACAACAGGAGGAGTAAATTTTACTTGGTTGTGCTCAAGTGACTGAATGGTTTTAGGTGGAGGTATTGGCAATGGTGGTTGCACTTCTTTCTTTTTAATGCTTGCAATCCTGGTATCCTGTACTTCAAAATCGCCTTGATTATTTTTACCCGCCATTCCTTGAAAAAAGATTCCTAAAAAAACCAACAGCATCAAAAAAACTGTCAACAAAACAGACTTACGCAGGCGCTGGTTGTACGTTTTTCTAAGATCATAGGCGCCATAGCTTTTGTTTTTGCCATCAAATATAATATCGAGTAAATCGGCATTTAATATTTCACTTGTTTGCATGGGAATATAATTTGTCAATTAGATCAGAAATACAATCTATTCCATAAAACAAATTTCACCAATGCCATTTCGTATTTGTCTTTACCGGAATAAGCGATCATATATATACCCAATCAAAAAGATAATCGCCCAGTTAAAATAACTATTAAATACAACGCCTTACCGCACAAGATTGAATAATTAAAAAGGAGTTTGTGAAATGAAATCACCGTGGGGGTTAGCAAAAATAGAGCAACATTGATTGAAGTTAAGTCTGAATTTGATGCTGGTGAGCTTGCCAAAAGCAAGCGACTGTCGAACAGAAAGATGATTGAAAAAATCAGCCAAAGTAAAATACAAAAAAACCCTGCGATTATGCAGGGTTTTCAAATGAATTAAATAGAAAATTAATTTTCTTCTACAACAAAGGTGATAGGTTGGCGACGATACGCATTAACGTTACGACCATTTTGTAAGGCTGGTGTCCACTTTGGACCACGTTTAATGATTTTCACCGCCTCATCTTCCATACCATAACCATGCTTGGTTTCAGGCTGTACATCACTAATGCTGCCATCTTTACTTACAATGAATTTTACAATTACCTGGTAAGTTCCGGGAGAAGCTCCATTATCGACAGGCGCATTTGCATTTAGATTCTTCTGCAAGTATCTAACCCAAGCTTGTTGACCTCCAGGAAAACTGGCTTCATTTTCAACCTTTGTAAAAACCTTGTCTTCATCATCAGCCCTCGGTGCTTCAACAATCTGGGTTCCTTTGTCCTCTACCGGAGCTTGTACTATTGCGTTTTTATTCTCACTTTCAACGGTCTTAGTACTGATCACCTGATCTTCTTTAATCTCTTCAATTTTTTCATCCTCTTTTACTTCTTCATCCTTTACAATTTTTGGAGGAGTAAATTTAACCTGGTTAATCTCGGGAGGAGGTGGTGCTTTTGGAGGTGGCGGCGGTGGTGGTGGTGGTGGAGGTGCATCATTCTTTTTAACATCCGCCATTTGTGTATCCAACACCTCAATTACTTCGCTATCCGCTTTCGACATTGCAGTCGATAAAACAGAGGCCAAAAAAGCAAACAATACCAATGCTAATGTAATGATGATTGATTTTGTTAAGCGCTTATTGTAAGTTTTCCGAAGTTCGTAGGCGCCATACTGTTTGTTTTTTCCATCGAAAATAATATCGAGGACATCAGCGCTTAAAATTTTGTTTATTTCCATTGTAAAATGCTTTGTTAGTTAGATTCAAAAATTAACCAATTCCATAAAACTACTTTATGCCATTGGCATCTTCTGTTAATTTGATCAACTGAGACTCAGTATCACTCATCTCCACCTCTGCATAGTGCCCCGGAGGTACGGCGCTGATTGCCATTTCGTCCAATATATCTATCGCATTTTTAAATGTAGCTTCTTTATCGGATTTAATAATGTACATCAAATCACCAATTGGAGTGGCTTTTCTTTTGTCAAGAATTACCTGACGGATATCCTTGAAATTACTGCTCTTAAATTGTGAAGAAGCCTCCGTTGGAGACAGTTCGCCAAAATAATAATAAACCTGATCATTTTTCCCAAGCAACAAAGTCATGGCACCCGAGTTTTTTACTTTTAACTGGTTATCGGGATCATCCTTTGGCTCATTCATTGCCATAGCAGTTGGTGTGCTCATGGTTGTAGTAAATACAAAGAATGTAATCAAAAGAAAACCTAAATCAACCATAGGTGTCAAATCTACCCTGGTACTCATCTTTTTGGACTTCTTTACGCCAGGCCCTTTTTTATGTCCGCCACCGGACGATGTATCCATTTCTGCCATATCAGTAGTATTTAATTACTCTTTTTACGAAGAGCAAATGTGTGGATAATTATTTATTTTCTTTGCCGGGAGGATTTAATGCCAATTCCGAGTCTGCCGGTACTCCTTCCGGATTGGTTACGATCTTAAACTTAAAAATATCATTCTTCTTAAATGCGTCTTTTATAAATTTAAAAGCGGGGTATTTAGCTGCATTATCACCCTTTACCAACAAATTTAAGTTATCCAAACTTTCACCGGCATAGGAACGTACCACACTACCAATCCAGTCAGTTAACTCGTTGTTGGAACTATCCCCCGTTGGGATGCCATCCATTTTTTTGGGTTCCATGGGTTCTGACAATGCCAGCATGCTTTTGATTTTATTAAACGGCATTCCAAAGAACTCCATTTTATTTAACTTGGTTAATTCGGCAGGTGATAGACCCAGTGCCTTGGTGGTATTGATATCTTCAAGAATTGCTGTTTTTTTAGCTTTATCACCCAACATCAAATAAACTTTACCTTCCTTTGTTAATGTTACTAATATGGCCTCTTCCTTCGCAATTTTGGTAGATACAGAAGATGGAGTCATTACAGCAACGGCCTCCGGTGGTTTTGTTTTGGTTGCCAGTATAAAAAAAGACAACAACAAGAAAGCAACATCACACATAGCAGTCATATCAACAGCCGTGCTTTTTCTTGGTAATTTAACTTTTGGCATTTTGAAAGAATTTAGTGTGTTTTACTATTAGATACAAACAATGGCAGTTTCCATACAATTATTTATATAAAGAAGCAAAACTTTGAGTTAAAGTAAATCCTGATTCATCAATGCCATATGTGATACCATCGATACGAGTAGTAAATACATTGTAGAAAATGATTGCTAAGGCAGATGTACCAATTCCCAATGCGGTGTTGTAAAGGGCCTCAGAGATACCAACAGACAACTGAGAAGCCGCAGCACCACCTCCTGAATCTTCTCCAAGAGCGGAGAACGCCTTGATCATACCAACTACAGTTCCTAACAAACCGATCAAAGTTGCAACAGAAGCAAGTGTTGATAAGAAAACCAGGTTTTTCTCCAACATCGGAAGTTCCAATGATGTAGCTTCTTCTACCTCTTTTTGAATTGCCATTACTTTTTGATCAGTAGATAATTCCGTATTACCAATCATTTGTTTGTAGCGATGTAACCCTGCTTTCATTACATTTCCAACAGATCCTTTTTGCTTATCGCATTCTGCAAGAGCTGCATCCACATTTTTGTTAGCAAGATGATATTGTACTTTGCGAACAAAATCAGCATTGCTGCCTGTGCCAGTCGCTTTAGAAATAGTCAACATTCTTTCTACTACAAAAGTGATCACAATTAAAAGACACCCGATTAAAACGGGTACAATGATACCTCCCAAATACATTTTGTTTAAAGCTGATTTAGGTCCATCATGCGAAGGCCAGAATACTCCGGTACCAGGTTTACTAAATCCTGATGGGTCGCCCAAAATAAATCTCCAAAATATGTATCCAACTAATACACAAACCACGGGAGCTATCCATGAAATTGCATTACTGGATTTTTTTACTTTTACAGAGGTAGATGGTTTTACATTTGCAGTTGAATTTGTTTCTGCCATAACGTTTGTTTTTTAGTGTGTTAAAGTGAAATGCGGTTTGTTTTTTTATTTTACAATGCTAAGAAAAAAAATTATTTCCACCATGAACAAAGGTTAACTTTTTTTTCCGTGAGGCACAAGTTAATTAAATAATTGAATGAAACAGCCGTTGGAAAAAATAAATCAAAATTTTTTAAAAAGATCACTTTCTAAAACCAAATTGTATTTTTTCAAGATTATTGTTAAAGAAGATTATGGTTCCTATTCATATCGCAAGGCAACTATTGGGTCTAGTTTTGCTGCCTTGTAGGCGGGATAAATACCAGCGAGTAAACCAACCAACGAGCAAACCACTACTCCTATCAAAATCCATAACCACGGAATAACAAACCCTGTTTTTAAAATCACTGCTACAATATTGCCAAATAGTATCCCAGATAAAATACCAACAATCGCTCCCATCAGGCTAATCAGGATAGATTCCCATAGAAACTGAGCCCTCACTTCCGATGCTTTACCACCGAGCGATTTAATCAATCCTATTTCCTTCGTTCTTTCATTAACAGCTACCAGCATAATATTCATCAATCCAATGGCGGCTCCTACCAAGGTTATTAGCGCAATGGCCAACGTGGCATATTTTAAAAAACCTAAATTTTTCATCAATGATTGTGCAATGCTATCACTCTTGTCTATATAGAAATTATCATCTTCCTTTACATCTAGCTTTCTTACCGGGCGGAAAGAGCCAATTGCCTCCCCTACTGCCACGTCCATCATATTTAAATCGCTCACCATCACGGCAATATTGTAAGATTTGTTTTCAGATCCATAAATTCGGCGAATGTTATTGTAAGTAGTGATGACTACCTTGTCTGCATTCATAAATGCACTGCTTCCCTTATCTTTTAAAATACCGATAATTCTGTACTTATTATTTGAAACGCTGATAATTTTATCAATGGCTCGTTCTGTATTTTCACCAAACAATTTTTCTGCGATTACATTGCCTACTACGCATACACTTCTGCCTGTCTCTACATCTGTTTCATTAAAATCCCTGCCGTTTGATAATTCGTAACCATTCAACTGCAAATAATTTTCATCTCCACCCATTACCCGAATATCCGGATTCGTTTTTTTGGTATCAGTATTTACTATGATTCCACTGGGACCAGAAAGTGCAATGCCAACTGTTGCCGGGAAAGAATATAACTTTTTAAAGGTTCTAGCCTCATCATAAGTAATCATCTTGCCTTCACTTGACTTCTTAGATGCGATGGATTTGCGAGTCGATTTCTTAGTCTTGCTGCGGTTAGGACCTCCGCCAAACTGTGTATTGCGCTCTTTAAATCTAATGCTAAATGCATTGGCCCCCATGGTAGAAAAACTCTGTGTGAGACTTTGATTAACAGCTTCTACCGCAGTAATAATGGCAATCAATGCCATGATTCCCAATGCAATTATAATCACCGTAATGGCTGTTCTTAACCGGTTACTTTTAATTGTGTTGTATGATAGTGCAATGGAATCGACTGTCTTCATAAAAATGTAATTGAACTAAAGTTAATCTGAAAAACTACTTACGTTTAAATAAATTTATAAACGGTATTTAAAGATATCAACGCAGAAGAAGATCGGAATAAAAAGTGGCGGTTTCAAAATGCTAAGGAGCATGCTTTAGTTTAAATTATTGCCATGTTTATCAGCGAGCAACATTATTGAAAATTCCCGTGCATTCTCGCTAAAGACGTTATAAAAAATAGCACCTACCATAATTTCCTCCACTTATTGAGGAGTTTGTTAAGCTACTGATTTGATTTGGGCATCTGATAAACTATAAAAACTATTGCATGTTTTCAATTTCCTGAATTGGGTAGAAAAGAAAGAATAAATTAGAAAGCTGTCTAATTATCTACTTTTGGTTAAAAAGAATAATGCAGCCATTCAGTAACAATTGAAGGAAATATACCAACTACTATAATAAGTACCGCGGTTGTAATCAATAGTATTTTGAAAGTCGGCGTAACCTCGTTGCCTTCTGAAATAAAATCAACATCCTGACTTGCTTCTTTAAAAAACATAGCCTGGATAATCTTGAAATAATAATATGCACTTACCGCCGCACACAATACAGCAAATACAACCAGCCAATGTTGATGACCATTCCGGAGTGCCGCCATCAACATATAAAATTTACTTTGAAAACCAGCCGTTAATGGAATCCCGGTTAAGGACAATAGAAACACGGTGGCAGTTACAGCCAGCACAGGTTGTTGTTTGGCAAGTCCATTAAAACCATCAATGGTGTAATCACGCATTTTTATCAAGATGGCAAATATACCAATGGTAGCGAAACTATAAGCCACTGAATATAAAATTAGTCCTTCCTTTGCGGTATCGTTTAAAGCAAAAATCGCCAGCAACATAAAACCTGCCTGTGCAATACTTGAGTAAGCCAGCATGCGTTTTACGCTCTGTTGGAATACAGCCGTAAGGTTTCCAATAAACAGAGTGGCCGCTGTAATAATTGCAATCAACATTTGCCATTGCGCCTGCACCTGACCGAACGAATTTTCAAACAAACGAATGAAAGCAATGAAACCACCCACTTTTACAATGGTTGCCATGAAAGAAGTGAACACCGTTGGAGCTCCGTCATATACATCAGGTGTCCAGAAATGAAAGGGTGCAGCAGATACTTTAAATGACATGGCGATCATCATAAACACCATTCCAATCGCAATCATCACTGGCATCTTGCCTTCGCCTAAATTAATATTATTGATAAAAAAAGATCCTTCACTATTACCGCCATAAATAAAGGCAATTCCCATTAGCATAATACCAGTTGAAAATGTTCCCATCAGAAAATATTTCAACGCAGCTTCATTGCTTTTTAAATTACGTTTGTCGCTTCCGGTTAAAATGTACAACGGAATGGTCATGATTTCGATTCCAATGAATAAAATCAACAGGGTGTTAAAAGTAGCTGCAAGACTAACGCCGCACAACACAAAAAATATCAATGCAAAATATTCAGAAACATTGGCACCTACTTTTTCAATATCCGTTGCGCTTAGCAGAAAATATAAGAGGGTAGCAACCAAAGCAACTGTAATAAAAGTTAAATTAAAACTATTGAATGACAACATGTTTCTGACATCAATTGCAAAGAACGGATCGCCGGAAGTGAGTTCAAGACAGTTTGAAATAATGATGATTACAAGGCCCGCAATAGCCCAGTATTTAGGCGTGGCTTTACTTTTGAAGATTACACCTCCAAACATCATGATGATTCCGCAGATTGCTGTTAATATTATTGCATTCATATTTTCGTCCAGATCCTGCCTTAGCAGAATCAATTTAAGATTACTATTATTTAAACCTGGTAATAACTGCTGCTACCGTATCTTTTGTCAATTCGAAAAATGGTTGAGGATATACACCCACCATAAATATGGCCACCACAATAACGCTCAGTATGATCTTTTCATTCAATGCAATCTCCTTCATGGAAGCTGTAATTGAATTCGCCTCGCCATAGAAAACCTTTTGCACCATGTTTAATGTATAAACGGCCGCAAAAATAATACTAAGACCGGCTACTGCAGTGTACCAAACATTGAATTTAAATAACCCGCCAAACATCATAAACTCGCCTACGAAAGCATTTGTTAGTGGCAATGCAATATTTGCAAAAGCGATCACAACCAGCATAATCGTTAGTATAGGTGCTTTGTGTGCTACCCCACCCAACTGTGAGATTTTCCGGGAGCCTGTTTGCTTCTCAATCAGATCAATCACAATCCACAAACCAATAATATTAATACCATGACTAAACATTTGTATCATCACACCTTCCAATGCCATCTGTTGGGTTGTAAAAATAGCAGCACACATTAAACCGATATGCGCAATGGATGAATAGGCCGCCAACCGCTTTAGGTCATCCTGCTTTATAGCGATTAAACTGGCATAAATCATCCCAATTACGGATAAACCAATTACTACATTATCAAATTTTGCAACTGCTTCAGGAAACAAAGGAACTAACCAACGAATTACCCCGAACACGCCCATTTTAACCATCACTCCACTTAATACCATTGTAACGGCGGTAGGAGATTGCTCATAAATATCGGGCTGCCAGGTGTGAAAAGGAAAGATGGGCATTTTAATGGCGAAGGCAATAAAGAATAACCAGAACAACCAATTTTGCTGAGATGGCATAAAGTTAACTGCCCGAAATGCCTGTAAAGAAAAACTATGATCCGAAAACGGCGTAGCTGCGGTGTGCAGGTAAACATAAATGATCCCGATCAACATTAACAGCGAGCCGGTAAAAGTATAGATGAAGAATTTAAAAGTTGCAGCAATTCTTTTTTCGCCACCCCAAAAGCTACATAAAAAGTAGACTGGAATCAATGCCAATTCCCAAAAGAAATAAAATAACAATGCATCGGTAGAAAGAAAAACACCCATCAAACCAGCCTGGGATAACAACATCAAGCCATAGAACATTTTTGAATTTTTATAAGAATTCCGATACGTGGCGACGAATATGAGCGGAAAACAAAATGCTGTCAAAAACGTAAGTAATCTTCCCATGCCGTCAAGACTCACAGAGAAACTGCAACCTAAATATTTAAGCCATTCGTAGTTAAACGTTAAGCCGCTCAATGCTGCGCTACTGCTGTAGTACAAACTTGCAATGGAAATAAACAATGTAACAATTACTGAAAACAAACTCCATGCTTTTACGGATACATCGTTCTTTAAGAAAAATGTAATTAATCCGGCTATTAACGGAAAGAAGATTAATAAATGAGGGATCGTTATGTCATTACCTAACATCAGGAGTATATTTTTACAAGAACAATTGAATAATAAATAAAATCAAAATACCAAATACCATGAGCAACACATAAGTTCCGATCTGTCCACTTTGTATCAAGCGAATCTGGCGACTTCCATAGTTAACTGCTTTACCAACGCCATTCACAAAACCATCGATGATGTTTTTTTCTACAACGTTATTAAGAGCAGCAGCAATCGAATACAAAGGCTTTACAATAATGGTATCGTACAATTCATCCACATACCATTTGTTGGCCAATATTTTTCCGATGCCGGTTTCTTCCGCATTATTTTTTTCGTATTTGCTAAATTTATTCCAGGCGTATAACAAAGCTATCAGGGCACCAGCAACAGATATTCCCATCAGGATATATTCCGTTGTATGTGATACTTCATGCTTTTCGGCAATGGCATTGCTTTGTGAAAATATTGGTTCAAGAAATGCCGCTAACCGATGACCACCATGTAACATGAATTCCGGTATCCCGATCCATCCCGCAATAACGGCTAAAATTGCCAAAACGATCAATGGAAAGGTTATGGCGGCAGGGCTTTCATGCAGGTGATGCTCCTGCTCAGGTGTTCCCCTGAATTTCCCTAAAAATGTCATTGCGTACAAACGAAACATATAGAAGGCTGTCATCAACGCACCCAATACACCAACTCCCCACAGTAATGGACTTTTTGCAAAAGCACCAGCGAGTATCTCATCCTTTGAAAAGAAACCCGAGAATGGAGGCATTCCTGCAATGGCCAAACAACCCAGTAAAAAAGTGATGTGTGTAATACTCATGTATTTTTTAAGTCCTCCCATGTTACGCATATCCTGATCACCGCCCATTGCGTGGATTACACTACCTGCACCAAGGAATAACAGCGCTTTAAAAAATGCATGTGTCATAACGTGAAATACAGCACCAGTGTAGGCGCCAACACCCAATGCCAGAAACATGTAACCCAACTGGCTAACGGTGGAATAGGCCAACACTTTTTTAATATCATTTTGTTTTAAGGCAATGGTGGCAGCGAGTATTGCAGTAGCAAGTCCAACCATTGCTATTACTGATTGGGTTACAGGTGCCATTGTAAATAAAATATTACTACGGGCTATCATGTAAATACCTGCGGTTACCATTGTGGCAGCATGGATCAAAGCACTAACCGGTGTAGGACCGGCCATCGCATCGGGCAACCAGGTGTACAAGGGAATTTGAGCACTTTTGCCGGTAGCACCTATAAACAATAGCATGGTAATTCCGGTAATGTCGAATGCGGTAAGTTTTTCATGCTCAACATCAGCTACGACTGCTGAAAAAACCGAATGATAATCAGCAGTACCAAATTTTGCCAATAACCAAAACACCGCCAGTAAAAATCCAAGGTCACCAATGCGATTCATGATAAATGCCTTCTTTGCAGCATTATTGAAATCATTGTTCTTAAACCAAAATCCAATTAAAAGGTAGGAGCATAAACCAACGCCTTCCCAACCAATAAACATAATAATATAGTTGCCTCCCATTACCAGCAGCAGCATGGAGAAAACAAATAGATTAAGATAAGAAAAATATTTTGCAAAATCTTTGGAGGCCTCATCATGCATGTAAGAAGTAGAATACACATGAATTAAAAAACCAACGCCTGTGATAATTAATAAGAATATAGAGGAAAGCTGATCAATCTGAAAATCGAATCCCACTTTAAGTGATGCGGTATTGATGAAATCAAAATAATGCGCCACATGCGTGTTGCCGCCTTTTACACTAAAAAACACATAAACACTAATCAGGAAGGAAGCAAGGATTACCCCGCTGCCAATAATACCCGTCGATGTTTTAGATAAATTGTTTCTACCCAGACCATTGACCAGAAAGCCAATCAAAGGCAAAAGAGGAATCAGCCAAACTATTTGTAATACGTTATTCATAAGTCCCAAACCCCTAGAGGAGATTTTATCTACACATTTTTTTTAAAGCGTAGCGTATTGTTTAATAAAAGATCTATAAATATTTATTCTAGTGCCTTAAGCCCCTTTAGGGGTTGGGCTTTAGTTTTTCAACCTGTTTAAAAAATTCACATCTACCGAATGCGTATTTCTGTACATCATAACAATGATTGCCAATCCTACGGTTACTTCAGCCGCTGCCACCACCATTATAAAAAATACAAATATTTGCGCATCGCTTGATGCATTGGGATTGGTAAGCCCGATAGCCTGGTTGTGCATTTTAGAAAATGCAACGAGCAATAAATTGGCAGCGTTTAACATCAATTCGATACACATGAATATAATGATCGCATTGCGGCGGACTAAAACACCGATTACGCCTATACTAAATAATGCAACTGCTAAAAATATGTAATAATAAACCGGCATATTAAAATTCTTGTTTTGTATAAATGCTGACCCACTTTTTTAAAGGACCCTTATTAGTGGAGTTATTTTTGTAATAATGAATATTTATACTTCTTTCTTTGAAATAACAACCGCACCAATCATTGCACTTAAAAAAAGCACACTACTTATTTCAAAAGGAAAAACGAAGTCTGTAAACAACGACCGACCCAAATTTCTAATCAAACCTACATTTCCGCCATTCATTTGAACCACCTGTGTTGCAGCAACCGTTTGCTTTAGTGCCGCCACAATTACCAATAACAAACTTCCACCTGCAATTCCACCAATGTATACAAACCATCTATTTTTTTGGTGCAGTTCAGAATCGGCATTCAGGTTCATTAACATCACTACAAATAGAAACAATACCATGATAGCACCAGCATAAATAATAACATTCACTATTGCCAGAAACTGAGCATTCAATAATATATAATGGCCTGAAATAGCAAAGAAAACAAGAATTAGATATAAAATACTGTGTACCGGGTTCTTGCTGGCAACCATCAGAGCTGCACTGCCTAAGGCCATTACACTTAAAAACCAAAACATTATTTCAATTACATTCATAAGTTATTGTGTTCATTCCTACAGGAGGACGGTATTGTTATCAATGACTATTTTATTGTAACCCTTCCTCCTTTTGCCTTTGCATAAGCTTCTGGTTCTGTTACCGGATTGGGAATTAATAAATCATCTTTACCATAAATAAAACCCTTTCGCTGAAAATTAGCCGGGGCAAAAGTTTCGCTTAAATAAATGGCATCTTTTGGACAAGCTTCTTCGCACAATCCGCAGAAAATGCAGCGCAGCATATTGATCTCATATTTTGCCGCATACTTTTCTTCCCGGTATAAATGCTCTTCGCCGGGCTTTCTTTCCGCTGCTTCCATGGTAATAGCTTCTGCAGGGCAGGATACTGCACACAAACCACAAGCAGTACAATTTTCCCTTCCTTCTTCATCCCTGTTTAAAACATGAAGTCCCCTGAAAACCGGACTAAAAGGACGTGTGACTTCAGGATAGTTGATCGTTGGTTTTTTCTTAAATATATGACCAAACGTGATGGTCATACCTTTAAAAATAGCCGGCAGGTAAGCTCTCTCCAGCATACTCATTGGCCTGCGATCTACTTGTTTGGCTCTGCTTGTTAATGCTTGCATATAAATTATAATTGTTGCAACTAAAAAAGTTGCGCAAAGATATTTTTATTGTTTAGAAATGCCAGTTATTTTGTTGAAATAAAATAAACGCCCCTGTAACCAGCATGTTAATCAATGCCAAGGGTATCAGAACTTTCCAGCCAAGGTTCATCAGTTGATCATAACGGAAGCGGGGAATCGTCCATCTTACCCACATGAATAAAAACAGGAAAGCAAAAGCTTTTGTCAAAAAAACACCGATATGGATCAATGCCATCCAGTTAACACCGATGCTTTCTGTAATGGCGGCGTCATTCGCAAATGGAATATCGTATCCACCAAAATACAAACTCACCATCACAGAACTACTCAGAAACATATTGATGTATTCAGAAAAGAGAAAGAAACCCAGTTTCATGGACGAATATTCTGTATGATAGCCTCCGATCAGTTCGTTTTCGGCTTCAGCCAAATCAAAAGGAGTACGGTTGCATTCCGCAAAAGCACAGATTAAAAAGATCAAAAAGCCAAGTGGTTGCTTAATGATATTCCAGCTATACCAATTTTCCTGCTGTTGCTCAACAATTTCCTTTAGGCTAAGTGTACCTGTCGACATTAGTAATGCGATCAATGCTATTCCCATTGCTAGTTCGTAACTGATAATTTGAGAAGCTGCTCTCAATCCACCCATTAATGAATACTTATTGTTACTTGCCCAGGCGCCTATCATAATGCCATAAACCCCCATACTTACTACACCAAACACGTATAGGATGCCAATATTGATATCAGCAATTTGCAACGGAATATCCCTATCAAAAAAATGAACCTTGTCTCCCCAGGGGATAACGGCACCGGTCATCATGGCGGTTAGCATCGCCAGGCAAGGACCTAGAATAAATAAAAATTTGGAAGACAAATTTGGGATGATTTCTTCCTTAAAAAACAATTTCAATCCATCCGCCAAAGGCTGGAATAAACCGAAAGGACCGGCACGGTTAGGGCCACGCCTGTCTTGCAAAACAGCCGCTACCTTGCGCTCTGCCCAGGTTGCATACATGGCAATCACTAATGATGACATCACTACGACAACGATTAAAACAAGCTTTTCAATCACGATAGACAACCCAATTGATAATAACATAATCTATTATATAAATATTTTTTTGCTGATTTTCTAAGTTACAATTTGGCAGTATCAATCGTGCTTCCGACCTCTCCTGCATTTCAAAATAACAGAATCCTAGGGTTAATCAGTTTTAACGTACCATATTCTGCCCTTCAATCAAACCTTGCATAGTTTCGGATGAATGTGTTAAAAAAAACATCGACAAAAAAACTGGTATTGTTTATCTTATCGGGTTCTTTGCTAACTGTTTTTCCTATTTTATTTTTTTAATATATAAAATCAACATCCAAAGCCGATTCCCTTTAAACCTTCGGATTAATAAAATCATCCGAATGTGCCGGACCATTGATTTCACTTAGATGGATATTGGGGTTATTAACCTCACTTTCTGTATGAATGTCCATTAGCAGAAGTGGGCTTCTACCACCCATTACTTCTTTGATGGTTTCTTTTGGCATAACCAATCCCTCATATCTACCTTGTGCAATCACGGAATGACGGTTAACTTTTGTAACGCCTTCTATCACCCAATCGATTGTTTTCTTTTTATCAAACCTGCAGGTATTACAGATCCAGCCTGGCTTACCATCATAACTTTTCACTTCGCCCCATTCATCCTTGCGTACCGTTACTCTGTACACTTCGTCCCCACGCAACCACAATGTAGCTTTGCCACAGCAACCTGGTGTTTCGCAATCGCGATGCGCATCAACTGGCTTTGTAAACCAAACCCTGTTCTTAAAACGAAACGTTTTATCCGTTAATGCGCCAACGGGACAAACATCAATCATATTTCCACTAAAGTCATTGTCGATGGCTTTAGAAATGTAGGTTGAAATTTCTGCATGTTCGCCTCTATCCAAAATTCCATGCACTCTTTTATCGGTTAATTGATCTGCTACATAGGTACAACGATAGCAGAGAATACATCTTGTCATGTGCAACTGGATGTATGGTCCGATATCTTCTTTTTCGAATATTCGTCGTGGAAATTCGTACCGGGTTCCTTCTTTGCCATGTTCGTATCCAAGATCCTGCAAGTGACACTCGCCGGCCTGGTCGCAAATAGGACAATCCAGTGGATGGTTCAATAATAAAAATTCTACTACTCCGGCTCTGGCATCTTTTACTTTTTCACTCGTAATATTTTTTACAATCATACCATCCATTACCGTTGTGCGGCAAGATGCAACAAGCTTTGGCATTGGCCTTGGGTCGGCCGTAGATCCTGCAGCCACTTCTACCAGGCAGGTGCGGCATTTACCACCACTACCTTGTAGTTTGCTATAGTAGCACATTGCAGGAGGTGTAACATCGCCTCCAATTTGTCGGGCTGCGTTTAATACTGTAGTACCTGCCGGAACATCGATGGTGATGTTGTCGATGGTTACTTTAAAGGTTTTAATTTCGTCAGACATTTATTAATTCTTTTGTATCTGTTTGATAGTTGTTATTTTTCAAGTAGTGCAAAAACGATTTTATTACTCTGACTGATTCACAATCAGTCTTTATTATTGCATTCACCAATTTGTTTAATCGTTCATCCCCCTCATTATCTATATCATCTTTTATCTGCTTTTTTAGTCTTTTAAATTCCCGTACATATCCAAAGTCTTCAATTGTCATTTTATTCTCTTCCAGAATTTCAATCACCCACTTTTCCAAAGGTGGATTGAGTTGAATTACGAATTGATTTCTATCTATATGCTTTAGTAAAACTACTTTATTCTCATTGTAAAGCACTGAACACTGTTTCAAATAATTCAGGTCCCTTTTATCCTTATCAATCAGCGCAACAGCAAATGAATCTTTTAACCGATCACTGTCCAAATCATTGACTACATTATTGCAACCCTTTCTATGTACTACCCGCTTGTTGGTAAGCAATAATTTTTTTAAAAGAACTGTATCAAAAAAACACTCCGGCACAAAATGCATCCACCAGTTATCTTCAAAATTAGCCATGTTGTTTCTGTGGTATGAATTGATCAATATTCATGAAAAAATCATAACCGAACTGGTAGGCTTCCTGTATATCAGTATCATTCATTCTATGTACCTGTGTTTCTCCTGTTTCTTTCTCATAGCTCACAATGTAAACAGACAATTCATCTTTTTCTACATTGGCTATTAAATCATTTAATACAAACGGACTGTGTGTTGTAATAAAAAACTGGTTTTTATTTTCATCGTTAGTGATGTCACTTGTAAACTTTGAAATATATGGGGGAAACATGTGAGCTTCCGGTTCTTCAAAAAGTAATACCGAATTTTTATTTGAAAGAATTGCTGTTTTAAAAAATATCAACCTAATCAAGGTGTCTGCCAAAAGTGACAGAGGATATAGAGTCGGAATTTTATTGAATTCCAATTTCATTTCATAATTATCATTGTACAACTTTATGTTGTAACCAGATAATAATTCGGAGAAAAAATTGAATATTTCCTTATTTTGAACAACAACCTCACTTAAATTATCCCCATTAGGGATTTTAAGTTCCAAGGCTGAGTATCTAACATCTTTACTATAATAACTTCCAGAAATAAATTTATATGGTTTAACGTCTAAGTACTTTAGGTCATCATGAAATCCTGAAAAATCATCAACTCCATCAGTTTGACTTGTATGCAAGGATTCTTTCCCAATGTGAATGTTAGAATAATTTGAAATTGTAAATGGATTTTCATTTCTACTATCTTTTAATGAAATAGAAATTCTTTGCTCATCAGAATAATCTAAATAAAGACTATAAAAATTATTAAATGATATTTTTAATTCTTCCTTTATAGACGAAAAATTAAAAAGTTGGGAAAGCCTTTCGAACCTAATAAGTTCTCCTAATCCGATAGGTTTCTTCTGCCGTATAAACGTCAATAAACTCAACGCTTCCAAAATATTACTCTTGCCCACGTTGGGATAACCAATAAAAACATTAACTCTCCTGCATCCATCAATTTTTTGATGGCGGATAGATTTAAAGTTTTTAATTTCTATATTATCTAAAATATTCATTCTTTTTTATACGGTCACCGGCACATGTATCGGATCTGCATAATGCCTGAGTCCAAAATTTTCTGTCAAACACTTTTCAGGGTTCATTACATGCCATTCAAATTCATCTCTGAAATGCCTGATCGCTGCCGCAACCGGCCATGCTGCAGCATCACCTAGAGGACAAATGGTATTTCCCTCAATTTTACGCTGGATATCCCACAGCAAATCGATGTCCTTCATTTCTCCTTTTCCACTATCAATTTTCTTTAAAATCCGTTCCATCCATCCGGTTCCTTCCCGACAAGGACTGCATTGTCCACAACTTTCATGATGATAGAATCTTGCTAAAGTCATGGTATTTTTCACCACACACTGGTCTTCATCCAACACAATAAAACCACCACTTCCCATCATACTACCGGTTGCAAAACCACCATCACTAAGGCTTTCATAGTTCATCAACCGCTTCTCGCCCTTGGCGGTGGTTAATAATAAATTAGCCGGCAAAATCGGAACCGATGACCCACCCGGAATACAAGCTTTCAACTTTTTTCCGTTAGTAATACCGCCACAATATTCATCGCTATAGATAAACTCTTCTACAGAAATGGTCATGTCTATCTCGAAAATTCCGGGCTTGTTAATAGTCCCGCAGGCAGAAATCAGTTTTGTTCCGGTACTTTTCCCAATACCAATTTTCGCATATTCTTCACCACCTTCATTAATGATTGGTACAACAGCAGCTAAAGTTTCTACATTGTTAACAACAGTTGGACAATCCCACAAACCTTTAACAGCGGGGAAAGGAGGTTTAATTCTTGGGTTACCTCTTTTACCTTCCAGGCTTTCAATTAGTGCTGTTTCTTCTCCACAAATATAAGCCCCTGCTCCACGCTGCACATACATTTCGCAATCGAAACCGGTACCGAGTATGTCTTTTCCCAGCCAGCCATTTTGCTTTGCTTCTGCTATTGCATTTTCCAGAATATCGGTAATCCAGGCATATTCGCCACGGATATAAATGTAACTTACGTTGCTACCTAACGCAAAAGAAGAAACGATCATTCCTTCAATTAACAGGTGAGGAATAAACTCCATCAGGTACCTGTCTTTAAAAGTACCGGGTTCACTTTCATCAGCATTGCAAACAAGATAGCGGGCAACACCTGCCGGTTTTGCCAGGAAGCTCCACTTCATGCCGGTTGGGAAACCTGCGCCGCCACGGCCACGTAATCCGCTCTTTTTAACTTCCTCAACGATTTCCGTGGGTGTAAGTTTTAAAGCTTTTTCCACACTACGGTAACCGCCTTCACGCCGGTATACTTCATAACTACGGATACCAGGAACATGTGCTTTGTCTAATAATAATTTTCTTGCCATAAAATCCTTGCCCCTTAGCGGAGATTTATTTATGTTTTAATATGCTGTTGTTTCAATAACTACTCAATTGCTGATCTCGTTCATTACTTAACCTTTAACTATGGTGCTTTAACCGCCTGACGTGCAAAGAGTATCCAGCGATTGCTTTTCTTTACCCACACTTCTAATACTTTTAAACGAAAGCTACTTGCTACTCCTTTTAAAGTAGCTGAAACATTCGAAACAAACCTCACATTTGCCATTGTGCCGTTTATCAATACAGAAATACTGTCTTCCGTTATACTCTGGTAACTGATATAGCCAGTTTCCAAATCCTTTATCAAATCTACTTTTGATTCAACCCAACCATTGCTGTGGCCGTAACTAAGCGCTTTGTCAGTTTGCTGGTTTAAAGAAATCGTATTTTTCTTTACCAAAGCCTGATGAAATTCCTTTACTGTAGCAGTCAATTTTACTTCTTCGCTGGTTTGAGTAAAGCCTGCTATTGAGGCAGTTAAACATGATATGATGAATAAGCACTTCAATGTTTTAACTTAGCCATCAACATCCTCATCGGATGCAAACTTCTGGTGAAAGGATTTAAAACAAGGCCCAACGACTCTAAAGTAGTGGCGCCCAAAAGTGGTTCATCGCCCACTTCCCCATAAATTACCGGTGCCGGCCCGCCTTCTCCCTCAAACTCAAAATAGGCGCTGCACACTTTTCTTTTCAATGTAGTTCCGTCAGCTAAAGAAAATGTCATTTCTTTATAGGGTTCAATATCCAGTTCATCTAAAATTCTACCTGGCACCAAACTATACACTGCACCACTATCAATTAAAAAATTAACCTCCGTCACCTTTTCAGATTTACGATGCTCCTTTACTTTCAATATGGCATTTGTTATTCCCATTTGCTTAATTTGCTTTAGCCCTGCACTCTTCCACAATGGCATCTACCTTTTCCCTTGTCAGATGTTCCCGATATGTTGTTCCCAACTGCATCATAGGCGCATAACCGCAAGCCCCGAGGCATTCTACCGTTTTCAATGTAAACAATCCATCGGTAGTTGTTTCGCCCACGCCGATGTTTAGTTTAGCTTTGATATACCCAATAATATTATCGCTTCCGTTAATCATACAAGGCCCTGTTTGGCAAACTTCAAATAAAAATTTGCCGACTGGTTTCAGATTGTACATGCTATAGAAACTGGCTACTTCATACACTTCGATTGGTTCAATTTGTAATAAGGTAGCTACATAATCCATTACAGGAGTATCCAGCCAACCGCCGAATTCATCCTGCGCCATATGTAAAACAGGCAGCAATGCACTCTTATGTTTGCCTTCTGGATAACGACTCATTATCTCCTTTACCTTATTTAATTTCTCATCTGAAAATTGTATCATACTACTTTGAACTCAACAAGAGTTTCGCATTTAATGTGTTGAACAATATTTTAAATGTAAAAAGAACTAAAACAGCCACGCTACTATAAAAAGCAACTGCACCAGGTGTTATAATCCTTAACGTTTTACTATATAAAACTAACTATAATCAATTAACTTCCATTTCAGGTTTTTCTTCAAAGCACAGGGGCTATGCATCTAACTCACCTGCTATCAGATTCAAACTACTCATCGTTATGATGGCATCACTCAACATTCCGCCTTTAATTAATTCCGGATAAGCCTGGTAATAAATAAAACAAGGCCTGCGGAAATGTAATCTGTAAGGCGTTCTGCCACCATCGCTGATCAGGTAAACACCCAACTCGCCAGTACCTGCGTCACTGGAACTCTACACTTCACCTGCTGGAATATCAGTTTCACCCATAACGATTTTGAAGTGATAAATCAACGCTTCCATCTTGGTGTAAACATCTTTCTTTTCAGGCAAATAATAAGAAGGTGTATCTGCATGAAACACTTCTGCATCTGCACCCTTGAATTGCTTTACCTTTTCATATGCCTGTTTGATCAAGCTGATACTTTGCCACATTTCTTCATTCCGAACCAGAAAACGATCATAGCAATCGCCGGTTTTACCAACTGGTATTGAGAAATCAAAATCTTCGTAAGAACTGTAGGGCGTATGCACCCTAACGTCGTAATCAACTCCAGTTGCCCTTAAATTGGGTCCGGTAAAACCATAGTTCAATGCTCTCTCTGCACTGATGGGCCCACATCCAATGGTACGCTCCATAAAAATCCGGTTACGGTTAAATAGATTTTCAAACTCCTTTAACTGCTTTGGATAACCGTCTAAAAACTTCTCCAATTTCTCAAATGCAGCAGGAGTAAAGTTTCTCTCGAAACCACCAATACGTCCAATATTAGTGGTAAGACGTGAACCACAAACCTCCTCATATATTTCATAAATTAATTCTCTGAATTGCATCAGGTAAAGGAAACCGGAAAAGGCGCCACTATCCACACCTACAATGGAATTACAAATCAGGTGATCTGATATTCTGGATAATTCCATTATGATAACACGCAGGTAATCTACCCTTTTAGGCAGCGTGATGCCCAATAATTTTTCGCATGTAATGTGCCAGCCCATATTATTGAGCGGAGATGAGCAGTAGTTTAAGCGATCAGTAAGTGGAGTGATCTGATACAGAGGTCTACGTTCAGCCAATTTCTCAAAAGCTCTGTGAATATACCCAACGGTAGATGTAGCTTCTAAAATACGTTCCCCATCCATCTCAAGAACATTTTGAAATACACCATGAGTAGCAGGGTGCGTAGGGCCAAGGTTGAGCGTATTGGTTGATTTTTCTATACTTCCTTCCGGTAAAAGAATATGGTCAGTCATTATTTGCCTTTAATATTTTTTAATCAGCTTTTAAAAAAAAATTAACTAATGTCATGTTTAGTCTTTAACGACTCAAAGTGAATACTCGAATTCAAGTCTTTAATAATGACTCCTATTTCATTGATTCGTGTTAGATAATTCGTGTAATTAAAAAAATAATACATCAATTTAAAGCTAACAAACCACTAGAATTTTTACAAGTTTAATGTGCGACTACAGTGTAATTGCACATATTATTACATAAAAGAATGATAACTATCTTCCGAACATTTCATCATCCTTATCTACCCTTGTCTGGTCCTCCAACGGGAATTCCTTTCTCATCGGAAAATAGTCCATCTCATCCACGTTCAATATCCTGATTAAATTTGGATGGCCGGTAAAATTGACTCCAAAAAAATCATACGTTTCTCTTTCCATAAAATTGGCAGCAGCATACAATGAGGTAGCACTGAATACATCCGGTTTTGTAATATCGGTAAACACCTTAAAACGGATACGGATATTGTGCAAGAGATTATGTAAATGATAAACCACCGCCAACTCCTCACCCTTTCTATCTGGATAATGAACAGCCTGCAGGTCGGTTAAGAATTGAAACATCAGGCCAGATTCATCGTATAAAAATTGTAATACTTTTAAATTAAGTTCTTTGGGGGCAGTAAAGGTCAACATCCCATAGGGTTGCACCCAATCTGTAAGTTGATCGCCAAATTTGGCAGTCAATTTCTCCTGTATTAATTCATTGGTTAAGGACATGTAGCTTTAAACTTTGGCATTTTTGTAATTGCTAACTGCACGAATTTAGCGTTAGCACTTGAACGATTATTGAATTCCATAACTTTCTAACAGATCCTTGTATTTATCACCTGTCCTTCTGCGTAAACTTTCTTGCCCTACCAATTCCTGAATTTTTAGGAAGCCATCTAAAATTGCTTCGGGTCTTGGAGGACACCCTGGTACATAAACATCTACCGGTATTATTTGATCAATTCCCTGCAAAACAGAATAAGTGTCAAAAATACCTCCACTACAAGCGCAAGCCCCAACAGACAAAACCCAGCGGGGTTCTGCCATCTGTAGGTAAACCTGGCGTAAAACCGGACCCATTTTTTTGGATATGGTTCCCATTACCATCAACAAATCGCACTGACGCGGAGAAAAGCTCATCCGCTCTGCCCCAAACCTTGCTAAATCGTAATGACTGGCTGCGGTGGCCATAAACTCAATTCCACAACAAGATGTTGCAAAAGGTAACGGCCATATGGAATTTTTTCGGGCGAGCCCTACTACTTTTTCAAGTGAAGTAGCCATGAACCCGTCTCCCATTACTCCCGCAGGAGCTTCTACCGTTTTTAGTTTAGTGTTATATTGAACAGGACGTGACATAATAATCAATTTAAAAATTAAAAAATAACCACATTTGAAAGGAAGTACTTTTTAAACAAAGACCAGAGAAGATTGTTTTGCTTTTTCCGTTCTTTCAAATCTGTATATTCTTATTAACTTAATCTTCCCAATTTAAAGCACCTTTTTTAATGATGTATATAAAACCAGAAATAAAAAGCCCAACGAACATCGCTACCGCAATAAAACCCTGCCAACCCAATTCCCTGAAATTAACCGCATAAGGATAAAAAAATATTACTTCTACATCAAACAACACGAAGAGTATAGCAACCAAAAAGTACTTTACTGCCATCGGCTGACGAGCATTCCCCTTAATTTCAATACCGCTTTCAAAGTTTTGAAGCTTATCAGAAGTCTTTCTTTTAGGACCAAAGCTATGCGTGAGCAGCATCATGGTAGCAATAAAACCAATTGCAAAAAACAATTGTATACCAATCGGTAAGTAATTCGATGCGTTGTTTATGTCGGCGGACTGGAGGATAAAAAATTGCATATTGCAAAAATAGGGTAGGGTGAGCAAAAAACAATCTTAGTTTTATCAAAAAAGAAAATCCCCAATAACTTTCGGAATGGGGATTTTTATCAATTTTCTGAACCATTTACTTTTTTGCTGTGGGAGTGGCTTGCTTTGGGAGCGTTGTTTTTTGGCCATCCGCTTTATTGCCCGCGGTTTTACTCTGCTTAGGTGCTGCCGGATTCATATTCATAGACTCTATGGCGGTTTTGTTATTTAACGCTTCACTATCTGCCGGATCAATTAGCAATACACTGTCGCAGTAACTAATTGCTGTCGCCTTATCCCGCTTAATATTTGCAAAATAGGCTACAAAATATTTGTAACTACCAATCAACTGAGGTTTGTACTTTACTTTGTCTACAGTTCCTACTTCGATTGCCTTTTGAAAATGAGGATTGGCCAACCCTTGCTCCATGGTAGAATCAACAGCCGAATATGCTTTTCCGATCATGTAATAACTAAAGGCATCCTCAGGATACTTCTGACCAAATTGTGTGAAAATTTCTATGGCAGGATCATAAAAACCAGCCCTGAAATAATTATAGCCTGCATAATACATATCGGTTTTAGTTGGATCCTTTTTAACGGCTAAAATCTTCTTATACCAATCGGCTGCTTCTTTATACATCTTTTGAGACTCATAATACAGCGCAATATTTTTAAGGTATGAAACCCTATTGGTTTCAACGGTATCCAACGCCACTGCCATATCTACGTAGGTGCCTGCCAACGAATCATTTCCAGGAAACTTTAGTAAAACATTGGCATAAGATGAATAATCACCCATACCAATTTGGGTTTTATCAGCTTTTTCGATATATTTTGCAAAAGCAGTTTTTGCATTTATTGAATCCCCCAATCTATTATATGCATACCCTTCAATTCCATACAATTTAGGATATGGATTCGGATTACCTGCAATACATTGCTCAGCCATTACAATTGCTTCCTGAAACAAACCTTGTGCGTACTTCATAGATGCCCTGAAATAACAATTTTTCGGATCATCGTCTGTTGTAGCAAGGTATTTATCAAGATACATTGCAGATTTAGTAACATCGGTTGTATAATACAAATCAGACAAATTTTTAAATACAGGTGCAAAGCCTGGATCTTTTGCTATAGCATCATTATAATATTTCATATAAATCTCTTCCTGCCCCATACCTTGTGTTTGATAGATTTTGCCTATTCTGTATGATGCCCTTGCATAGTTTGGATCTATTTCTAAAGCTTTTTGATACGAAGTTTGAGCATTTCCGCCATCCATTAGCATTCTATAAGCATCGCCCATAAATAAATATGCAGACGGCTCTTTAAATTTCTTTTGACTGGTGGCAATCTTCAATTTTTCAATGGCATATGCCGGATCTCCGTTTTTATTATCAAAATCAGAGTTGGCCATTCCAACAGCTATCAATACTTCCTGATCTTTGTTTTGGGTGAGTGAAAGCGCTGTCTCAAAGCGGTTTCGGGCATCCTGGGGTTTACCCTTGTGTGATTCTACATGTCCCATTCCTACTATTAATAACGGATTGTTGGGCGTTTTCTCCAAAGCTTTCCGATACAATTCACTTGCTTCTTCTAATTCCCTGGGACCAAATTCAGCTTCGTGAATGATAGCGATCCCTAACCAATATATTGCCTGGGCGTTATTTGGATCTGTAGCAATCAGTTTACGAAACACATCTTTTGCGCTCTGGTATCGTTCATAGTACATAAATTTTTTGCCTTCTTCTATGGTTTGCGCTTCCATGGTGTTTGAAAGAAACAAGGCACTTAAAACCAACACTCCAAATTTGATCTTCTTCATTTCATTTACGTTTAAGACTTTACAATGTTATTAATTTAAAATGGAAAATGCTTCAAATACAAATTATTCTTTTTGTAACTTCTCATTAATCTGCACACTGCGAATAGCAAACCCCATTCTACTTGAGCCCAGGTAAGCCCGCCGAAAAATTAACTGTCCTCTTTCATATTGCAAAAAATTTAAAAAACCTGAACCAAGACCTGAATAATTCTCGTTCAATATAAAATACAAACCACGTACCAAAGGATACCTTCTTGTCATTATATTAAACTGGTTTGGAATTGAATACGGTGAATCAATACAATTATCACATTTTACGTAAACCATTTTTACTTTCTTTAACATGTTCACCTGTGCGGTATCTTCAGGATTGCCAATCCAACTAATCCCGACTAGTCCGATCGCATTTTCATTGGCGGCCACATAATCCAACACTGCTTTGCTTCCATTAACAGCTCTTACCACTCCTGTGTCAAACTTATTTCCTTTCAGAATACTATCAATAGCAAACCTAACCGTACTGGTGGCATTTAATCCGTCAAAAATTATTTGCTGCTTGTCACCCATCAACCCAGATAATTGCTTCTTTAGCCTTTCAAAGGTGAACAATGTATCCGTACTTTTTGCGTTTACTACGATGGCTATGGCATCTGTTGCCAGCTCATCCCAGCGGGGAAAATAGTTCAAAGAATCTTTAAAAAATTTTTCTTCTCTCCGGCTTAGTCCACGGGTTACAATTACCATTCTGGTAGCAGAATCTCTTAAAATATCCCGTAAACAATCTGCTTCAGGCTTGTAGTGTGCAATGACCTTAGCGTCTGGATTTGATGATTCAAACACCTTAATTTGCTCATCCATCACAGGCTTAAAAGATTCGTCAACACTAATGTGGATAGTGCCACCGGTAAGTGAATCAGGCATTTCAATTTGCTTTTCTTCGCTACAACCAATGAAACCGGCACAAACAAAAACCAGTCCTATGAGCAAAAATTTAATCTCCCTTTTATCCATCATCATCAGTTACTAAAATAATTTTTCTGGTAGCCCCGGTATATCCTGAAAGCCCCATATAGCCAGCAAATAAAGGCAAAAAACTTGATTAACACAGGATCATATTGATTCAGAAAACGGCTGGTCATTTTTATGGGAAACATAAAAAAGAAACCTGCTACAATTAAAAAAATACCCATCCCATAATTGGTAATGCTTCTCATACGAATCAATCCTTTTTCCCTTGCGGAAAGTTGTTCTTTCTCAAATTCTTCTAATGCCATGTTACAATTTTTTTACATGATAGTTTGGCTATTACGGTTTCACCCTATTTGTGAGGAACGGCAATTTACTAATTAATCACCGAATTTAATCTCCACCAACAAACTTTACCGGAATAGTGTAGTACACTGACACATTTTGCCCCTTTGATTTACCCGGCACCCATGCTGGCATTTTCTTTAATACCCTAATTACCTCATTGTTAAATTCCGTTCCCCCATCCTGTATCAATTCGAAATTTTTTAATTTACCATCATACCCAACTATCACTTTTACTTTTACATTAATCAATTCCCCACTTTCCAAATCTTTGGGGTTCCCCAGATTTCTTTCCAGAAATTTTCTGAGTGCCGCTGTTCCACCCGGGTATGATGGCATCATTTCAGGATTTTCAACTGGTGTGGTAATATCAACCAATGGTTCGACAGGTTCTTCTGGTTTTACAATATCATTTCCGGCTATGTCTGCTGCAATTTGCTGACCCCCACCATTTAAAACGATGTTCGTATTACTCCCAATTGCCATGTTTTTTAAATCAATTAAAATATCAGTTGTATCCTTACTATCTACGATCAAAATCTGGGTTAACAACTTAACGGTAGAAAATGGCTTTGCCATCAATGGTTTTTTATTCTTCGGCTTCACTTCAGGTGGCTTCACTGGTGGGGGCACCTGCCCAAACCCTGGATCCTGAATGATATATACCTCTTCAGCATTCCCTGCTTCCGGCAGAAAAGTGAAGGCAGAAAAAGCGATCACTGCCAGCATCATAATACCCAACGATTTTAATAAACGCCCGTTATAAAATTTACGAAGTGTATACGCTCCATAAGCCTTGTTCCTTTTTTCGAAAAGAATGTCCAATACATCACTTTTCATGATTATTTCACTGTTCATGTTATTTGGTTTTGTGGTGAGAAAATTTAAATCAAAACCGGCGCCGTTTGCAATTAGATGCTTTTAGTTTGTTATTCCACAAAATATTTGTGCCCTTCATCGAACCAAATTATCGAAACCGTTCCAATCAGCCATTGTTACTAAAACCTGCATTAAAAAACAAACCGTCTTTATTCCATGAACGGTTGAAGCGTTACGGCATTCTTCCTGCTAACAACTTATATTTGCTACATGAAAATTTTGATGGTTTGCCTCGGCAATATTTGTCGTAGCCCGCTTGCAGAAGGTATTTTACAACAAAAAATAAATAAAAAGAAGTTGGACTGGATAGTGGAAAGCGCTGGTACCAATGGATTTCATGTTGCAGAACCACCGCACAAACTTTCTCAAAAAGTAGCAAGACTGAACGGGATTGACATTAGTCATCAGCAATGCAGACGCTTTGTAAAAGAAGATTTTGAGAGTTTTGATATCATTTATGCAATGGCTTCTGATATTATAGAAGAAATGAAATCGATTGGAAAAGAGCAGTATGATAACAGCAAGGTTAAACTAATACTAAATGAGTCTTTTCCCGGCGAAAACGGTGATATACCGGATCCCTGGTATGGCAAAGAGCCCGGCTATCATACCGTGTTTGACTTAATAGATGAGGCTTGCGATGCAATTGTAAAAAATTATGACCAGGGCAACGCTTAATATTTTTAGCATTACGCCGTACCGATATTAAAAACTAAATATAACCAATCATTAATCATGGCTAAACCAAGTATTCCGCAGGGAACGAGAGATTTTTCGGCAGATGTAGTGCGAAAACGCAACTATATTTTATCAACGATTAAAGCCGTTTTTGAATTATATGGATTTGAACCGTTGGAAACACCGGCAATGGAGAACCTGGAGACCCTGATGGGAAAATACGGTGACGAGGGTGATAAACTGATCTTCAAGATATTAAACAATGGTATAAGTAATCCTAAAAATACGGACAAAGCAAAAGCAGGGTTTGAAAAAGCATTGCTCGGTAAAAGCAGCAGTGAGTTAACGGAACGGGCTTTAAAATATGACCTTACCATTCCCTTTGCGAGATATGTAGCCATGAACCAGGGCAGATTAACGTTTCCTTTCAGACGCTACCAGATTCAACCGGTATGGAGGGCCGACCGTCCGCAAAAAGGCCGTTATCGTGAATTTACGCAATGCGACGCAGATGTAGTTGGAAGTTCTTCCCTTGTAAATGAAGTAGAGCTAGCCAATATTTATCACCAGGTTTTTGTTAATCTTGGACTAACAGGCTACCAGTTGAAAATAAACAGCCGGAAAATCTTAACTGCATTGGCTGAACTTTGCGGCGGTGCATCCAAAATGATGGACATTACTATTGCCATCGATAAACTGGATAAGATTGGACTTGAGAAAGTAAAGGAAGAATTATTGCTTCGGGAACTTACAGCAAAACAGATCAGCATAATAGAAAAATATTTATCCATTACAGGCAGTAATGATGAGAAATTAGAGCAGATAAAATCATTGATTGGGCATCTTAAATCAGGTAAAGCAGGAATTAGTGAGGTCGCATTTTTATTAAATGCAACCCGCAATATCAATGTTGATATTGATTTGACGCTGGCAAGAGGATTGAACTATTATACAGGAATAATATTTGAAGCAAAAGCACCGGCTGAAGTGCAAATGGGCAGCATTGGTGGAGGTGGCAGATATGATGACCTTACCGGCTTATTCGACGTACCGGGCATAGCCGGTGTGGGCGTAAGCTTTGGCGTAGACAGGATCTACGACGTTTTGGAGGAGTTGAAATTATTTCCCACCGAAGTAAATACAGGTACCAAAGCGATCTTTTTTAACATGGGCGAAACTGAAAGCCATTTTGCATTTGGTATTATGCAGCAATTACGAGAAAAAGGAATCTCCTGCGAAATGTACCATGAGTTTGTAAAGATTAATAAACAGTTTAGCTACGCAGAAAAAAAGAAAATTGGCCATGCCATTATTATTGGCAGCAAGGAGATTGAACAAAACTATTGCCTGGTAAAAGAGCTTTCAACCGGCTTGCAGGAAGTGATTGTTTTTGAAAATTTAATCGACTATTTCAACAAATAAAAATAAAATTGACGATCAACCTAAAAATAAAATAATGCAAACAAGCCATGTTTTTAAATTCGCTTTTATTGTAGCAGCAATAGCCTTGTTGGCATCCTGCACAAAAACAAATACACAAGGCAAATTGATTCCAAAAGAAGCTGCCATTATAGTTAAAGTAGATGGTAAATCGCTGTCGGCCAAATTGCCCTGGGAAGAAATCAAACAGAACCCTTTATTCAAAGAAATCTATGCTGACTCCAGCCTGCCAGTAACGCTCAAAAATTTATTGAATGATCCGGAGAATGCAGGTATCGACACCAAATCTGACCTTTTATTTTTCGCCATTAAAGATAGCCTCGGTGGATATGTAGGTTTTGAAGGAACCGTAAAAGATGAAAAAATCTTTAAGACCTTCAACCAAACGATTACCGAAAATGGCACAGAGAGCGAGAATGACGGCGTGCAGTTTATTAGTAGATCTCCTGCCTGCGTTGGCTTTACGAAAGAAAAATTTGTGTACGTTTTTGATGCGCCGCAAATATCGCAAATGGATGAACTTTCTAAAAGGATGATCCGGGATTCAATCGATGTCAGTCCGTTAACAAAAAGGGATATCGGCGCAACCTGCAAAGCAATTTTTACGTTGAAAGAAAGCAACAGTATGGCAAAAGATGAGAAATTTACAGCACTGATGAAAGAAAAAGGGGATGTCCAATTTTGGATAAATACAGAGGAGTTGAGTAAAGGAGGTTCTTCTGCAGCCGCATTGGCAATGGTTAATCTCGAAAAATTTTACAAAGGCAATATCACCACTGCCAGCATGAATTTTGATGATGGTAAAATAATGGTAAAAGCAAAAACTTATGCCAGCGAAGAAATGAGTAAACTTTTTAAAAAATACAGTGGCGGCAAGGTAAGTGAGGATATGATGAAAAGAATGCCTGGTAAAGATGTAGTAGCGATCATGGCGTTGAATTTTAAGCCAGAAGCAATACGGGATTTAATAAAACTCACCGGATTGGATGGCTTGATCAATATGGGCGTGCAGAAAATAGGATTCAGTATGGATGAATTTATAAAAGCCAACAACGGCGACGTCTTTTTCGGACTTTCCGACCTTGTTCTAAAGCCGGACACATCGGATAACAATTCTAAAAATGATGGACAAGTCATTACGATGTCACAAAACCCATCTTTTAATTTTGTGTTCGCTGCTTCTATTGGCGATAAAGACGCATTTAATAAAATTATAAATGCCGGAAAGAAATTGGGCGATGGAGTTAACAATGACAGCAGCAAATTCCCACTTGCATTTAACTCAAATGGTAAATATTTTGTAATGAGCAATAGCCAGCAAAACGTGGATAAGTATCTCGGTTTAGCTAGCACCAGTTTTGACTTTATTAGTAAAATAAATGGCGAACCAATTGGCGGCTACTTAAATATTCAGACACTGTTGAAAGCTTTTGAAAGCGAGGCAATCAAAGATAGTTCTGCCAAAATAATGTACGATGCATCGTTAAAAATGTGGGATAATGTTTTATGGAAAGGTGGTAACTACAACGATGGTGGCATTTTGCAAAGTGCTGAAATAAACCTGGTGGATAAATCAACCAATAGCCTAAAGCAGTTGAATCAATATGCGGCAAAATTCAGTGACATATATAAAGCCCAACGAGCAAAACAAAAACAAGATGAGATGGCCTTTGAAGATTTTAAATTGATGGATACCTTTCCACCACCTCCTGCTGCCAAATAAAAAAGTCTACAATATGCTGCCAGTTCTTTAAAGGAATTGGCAGCTTTTTAATATGGAACATGCAAATATTATTGGATAAGGTATTACCGGTATTTTTTGAACCATGCAAGGTGCTACAGTCACAGGTTTGGGATAAAACCATCACCTTTAGCAGAGGCGAAAACATTCATATTATAGCACCGAGTGGCAGTGGTAAAACCTCTTTAATCCACTTTCTTTACGGATTGCGGAACGATTATAATGGCCGGATCAGTTTCAATTCCGCAGACGTTAAAAATTTTGATGCCGAAAAATTTTCTGTTTGGCGCCAACAACATATCAGCATCGTTTTTCAGGATCTTCGTTTATTTACAGAACAAACGGTGTTACAAAATTTGGAAATTAAAAGATTGCTTTCTCCATATCACCCTGAGGATCATATTGTAGCCATGGCAAAAAGGCTTGGTATTGAAACGAAGCTAAATAAGCTTTGTAAAACCTGTAGTTATGGCGAGCAGCAACGCATTGCCATCATCCGTGCCTTGCAACAACCATTTGATTTTTTATTATTGGACGAACCTTTTAGTCATTTAGATGAGGCAAACAGAAGAAAGGCAATGGAGCTAATGGAAGAGGAAAGTAGCAAAAGAAACGCTACCATCATTTTAGCAGACCTTAGGGAAATTGAGTATTTTAAATCGGAGAGAACTTTGCATTTGTAGATTACAAAAAACAGAAGTAGTACATCAAAACCCCATCAATTATAACAAGCCATTCAATGACATCCTTCAAAAATATCGCCCCTTTTTTATCTGCTGGTCAAAACAAATGGTCAAGGTGGTTTAGCTATGCTGGGTTGGGCGTTGGCGTATTGTTATTGCTCTGCTCAATCCAGATGTTCATCAACATCAATCATTTGCTAAAAGAAAAAAGTAGTCGTAAGGATGGGGCCGATTTTATATCGGTTACAAAAACCATCACCAATGAAAACATGGGAATGGACAACCGCTTTACAGAAGCCGATTTAAAGGAATTGAAATCACAGCCATTCATTTCGGATGCTGCACCATTGATCTCAAACCAGTTTCGGGTAAAAGCAAGTGCCGGCAGCATAATTCCTTTTAGCACCGATCTGTTTCTCGAATCATTAGATGAAAAATTTCTTGATACAGTACCACCGTCGTTTAGCTGGAAGGAAGGACAGACCGATGTGCCCATTATTTTTTCATCCGATTTTATGGAGATGTACAATGTATTTGCACCCAGCCAGGATTTACCACAGTTGTCAGATAAAACCATGTCGTCAGTAAATATCATTTTAGAATGTTATACGCCCGCAGGTGTGCAAAATTACAAGGCACGCATTGTGGCCCTGAGCGACCGGATCAACTCAGTGCTGGTGCCCAATAGTTTCATGCAGTTTGCCAATAAAAACTTTGGAGGAGTATCATCGGTGAATGCTTCCCGAATTTATGTTAAAACCATCGATGCCAACAATCCGCAGTTACTCAATTTTCTGGAAGCAAAAGATTACCGTGTAAACAAAGACAAAACTAAATTTGGCCGGGTAAAACAAGTATTACAAGCCATTGTGAGTGGTATGGCAGGCTTTGGGATATTGGTAATTTTGCTGGCCATGCTACTGTTTTCCTTTTATCTCCAATTGATGATCGCCAAAAGCAAAGACAACTTGCAATTGTTGCTAACACTAGGCTATTCGCCCAAATGGCTAAGCAGAACCGTTGCAAAAAACTGGATTCCCGTTTATGTGAGTATTGTATTGTCTGCCCTATTATTTACCGGTTTATTCCAATTTAGTTTTCAGCATTTTGTAATGTACGAACGGGAAGAATTATCGCCATTGCCTGACTGGATCGTACTTGTAGTAGCGGTAATTTTGCTACAGTTATCTATCCTAACCAATTACAATCTGATCAGAAAATTATTATACCGGCTCGGCGAAAAAATGTAATTTTAAAATAAAAAAATGCCAGTAGCAGTAAGGAAATATTACAGCGAAGAAGATTTTCTGACATTGGAAAGAATGTCGAAAAGGAAGAATGAATATTATCGCGGCGAAATTTTTGCCATGTCGGGAGCCTCCTTTCAGCACAATCAAATTGCTTCTGCGTTAATAAAGGACATTGGGGTGCATCTTGAGAATGCCAAATGTAACATTTTTGGTAGCGATTTAAGAGTACACACCCAATTTCAATCTTTTTACACTTACCCGGATGCTGTAGTCATTTGTGGAGAGCCGTCGTTTGTTGACAAAGAATTTGATACCATTGTCAACCCAACTATTTTGTTTGAAATTCTTTCTCCGTCCACAGAGGAATACGACCGTACTATTAAATTTGACTTTTATAAAAATATCCCTTCATTACAACAGTACGTATTGATTGATTCACAAAAAATATGGGTCGAGGTTTTCACCAGACAAACTGATCAACCAACATGGCTTTCAAAACAATTCACCAGTCTGGAAGAAAAATGGCATTTAATTTCGATCAATTATGAAGGTATTGTTAGCCAGCTTTATAATGGCGTAGTTTTTAAAAGGTCTTAGATGCTTTTTTAAATTTAATTGGAGTAACTAAACAGGAAAGCCGATAATGCCATAAATACTTGGGCTCCGCTCCTTACTGAATTTGATCAGCCCCGGCGGACGGCAATGTCGATACCATGAAAAACAAAGGATGGTAAACAAACAAATCGTTTTAAACAGCTTCTTAAATACCTTCAAAAATAATGGCAGCCCCCTGCCCTACCCCCACACACATAGCGGCCAACGCATATTTCCCTTTTCGCCTTTTTAATTCATGCAAGAGCGTGGTTGAAATACGCACACCGCTACAACCCAGCGGATGACCAAGCGCAATGGCACCACCGTTTACGTTTACCTTTTCCAGATCGAGTCCTAGTTCATAAATACAGGCAATGGACTGAGAAGCAAAAGCCTCATTCAATTCCACAAGATCAAGATCAGCCGCATTTATGCCTGCCCGTAGCAATGCTTTCTGTGTAGCAGGTACCGGACCAATCCCCATTACTGCAGGATCTACACCAGCAACGGCCATACTTACAATTTTAGCTATTGGCTGCAGATTGTATTTTTTAACCGCAGCCTCGCTAGCCAATAACATTGCGGCTGCCCCATCATTGATGCCGCTGCTGTTGCCTGCCGTCACCGTACCGTCTTTTATAAACGCAGGTTTTAACAAGCCCAGCTTTTCCAGCGAAGTTTCTCTGGGGTGTTCATCTTTATCAAAATCAAACCTATCTTTTCCTACCTGAACCTGCACGGACACCATCTCCCTTGCAAATTTATTTTCTGCTACTGCTCTAAAATATTTGCGCTGACTTTCCGCGGCAAAGCCATCCTGAGCCTGGCGGCTGATGTCCCATTGTTTGGCAACATTCTCTGCAGTCTCCCCCATATTATAAGGGTAATAGTGTACGGCTAATTCCTTATTGGTAAAACGCCATCCCATCGTTGTGTCATACATCTGTGGATCTCTTGCAAATGCGGTGGCAGACTTGGGCATAACAAAAGGCGCCCTTGTCATGCTTTCTACACCACAGGCAATAAACAAAGCGCCATCGCCACACATGATGGCCCTTGCAGCATCCATAATTGCCTGAAGCCCGGATGCACACAAACGGTTTACGGTATTGCCTGCAACAGACACCGGAAGGCCGGCCAGTAAGGCTGCCATTCTAGCCACATTCCGATTATCCTCACCACTCTGGTTGGCCGCACCGGCAATTACATCCTCAATCGCATTCACGTCGATGGTTTCATTGCGGTTTACCAATGTTTTAATCACCAGTGCCAACAAATCATCCGGCCTGATAGCGCTCAATGCGCCTCCGTATTTTCCGATCGGAGTTCTGACTGCATCAATTACATAAGCTGTTTGCATAAATGTTTTTTAAATCCTACGTTAATCCAACTATAAACTTCGGTTTGAGTATGATTTTGTTAGTACCTCATTTTGATAACTATACATTATAATCACTCCTGTATATAAAAAGTAGATTTAAATCAAACAAATGAAAAAAAATGAAGTTAACCTAATAAATAAATATACTCATTCCAAAATCTACCGCAACTTCCAGACAAACCTGTTATGCAACGCTTCAGACACGGATTGATTGATCGCTTTCCACCGAGGCCGGTTCATTGTTCTGCATTTGGCGATCAATTTACTTAAAGTATCTTTGCGCCATGACAGCAGCAAAACAGAACATTCGCCACCTGAGTTTGGAGGAAATGATGACCTATTTTTTATCAATCGGCGAAAAAAAATTTCGTACCAAACAGGTGCATGAATGGCTTTGGAAAAAGAATGCCCAAAGCTTTGATGACATGACGGACGTTTCAAAAGAATTAAGAGCACGACTTTCCGAAAAATTCGAATTACCAGCGCTTACCGTAAATACAACTCAATTTAGCAGTGACGGCACGGTTAAATCGAGGTTTAAAACCTTTGACGGCCATATGATAGAAGGCGTGCTGATACCTACTGAGAAAAGGAATACCGCTTGTGTATCCTCACAAATTGGCTGCAGCCTTAGCTGTAAATTTTGCGCAACAGGCACTATGGAGCGTAAAAGAAACCTTGACTACGATGAAATCTACAACCAGGTAGCATTCATCAACCAGCAATCAGAAAAAACATTTGACAAAAAACTTTCCAACGTAGTTTTTATGGGCATGGGCGAACCATTGTTGAACTATAAAAATGTTTTAAAAGCAATCGACAAACTGATTTCCAATGATGGAATGGCCATGAGCCCAAAGAGAATTACGGTTTCTACTGCAGGTGTAGCCAAGCAAATCAGGCAGTTGGGCGATGATCGGGTACGCTTTAACCTGGCACTTTCGTTACATGCAGCGGATGATAAAAAGCGCAACCAGATTATGCCCATCAATGAAAGCAATACCATTGCCACGTTGGTAGAAGCGCTGAATTATTTTTACGATAAAACTAAAAACGACATTACGCTGGAGTATATCCTATTTAAAGATCTGAATGATTCGATAGAGGATGCGGAAGCGTTAACAAAAATATACCGCCAGATTCCGACCCATTTGGTAAATGTGATTGAATACAATCCGATAGATGGGGCAAAATATACAAAACCGGATGAAGATACTACCCAACGTTTTACCGATCATCTTGCAAAAAACAGGGTGAATGTAAGGGTCAGAAGAAGTCGTGGCAAAGACATTGATGCGGCTTGCGGACAACTGGCCAATAAGGGAAAATAATTTTCCCTATCAATAAATAACAAAAAAGCTTGTCTTACAATATTGGTGAGACAGGCTTTTTTTATTATGTCAATCGCCACTTTTTTAAAATTGGTTGCATTTAAAATATCAACTATTGCATAAATCAATGCCATTCTTTTCATTTCCTTTCCTTTCCTTTAACATTTTTTTTAAGCATTCCATTAAACCCCGTTCACCGTTCGTCGTCTACTATCTGTATAAAATTTAAAACAAATAAATTATGAAAAAGATAGTAACCGGCATCTTAGCCCTAGCAACTTTTATTTTTACTGCCAATGCGCAACAACCCGGCAAGATGAAGCATCATAAGCCACAACATCAAATGGGTATGGCTATGAAAGGCATCAACTTTAGCGATGCGCAAAAAAACCAAATGAAAGCCAACAGGGAAAGCACCAAAAAACAAATGATGGAACTCAACAAGAATGAGAACATCACTGTAAAAGAATTCAAAGCACGTAAGGAGGAAATCCGCAAATCGCAAAAAGAGCAAATGGATAAACTGCTGACGCCTGAGCAAAAAAGTCAGGTAGCACAAAACAAAACAGCGCAGCAGCAAAAGCGTGAACAACACGCTACGAAAAGAATGGATAAGATGAAAAGCAATCTGAATTTATCCGATGTCCAAATGAATCAACTGAAGACTAACAGAGATGCAAATCAGGCGAAAGTAAAGGCCATCAAAGAAAATGACCAGTTGAGCCAGTCGCAAAAGAAAGAACAATTAATGACTTTGAAAGAAAATCAAAAGAAAACGTTGAACCAGGTGTTGACACCCGAACAAATGAGTAAAATGGAGGAAATGAAAAAGAATCGCATGGAGAAATCACGAAGAAAATAATCTGTAAATCCCTAAATTTAGAAGGCAAGCCGTAAAGGTTTGCCTTTTTGAGTTGACAGCCGAAAAGTTTAGCCATAACCCACATTTTTAATTATCAAGAATCTCGAAACATTTTATTGAGACCCTCTTATTTACTTCCAAAACTGGAAATGATCAATCCCTTTATTTCATTCCAGTTTTTATCAAAAGGACTTATTCCCTTTATATCAGGATCTCCTTCCGCATCATCGAAATAAAGAATACTTCGCCAAAAAAAATACATTTGATCGTCATCATACTTTTTCCGAAACCAGTTAATAAGATCTACCCAATTGTAAAGTTTAAGAAGAGCATAAATATCAAAAAAATCCTTCTTTTTACCCCTGCCACAAACAGTATGCATTTTCATTGCCGCAATATCTGCTATAGAAAAATATCGCACCTTATCCTCATATAAAAAAGGATTGATTAATCGTGCAGGTTCATTTACAAAATCGCATTTAATGGAATTAATGTAACAAAACAACATTCTGCTGTTACTACTAATGAATTGAAAATGGATAGATGGGTCGGCAAAGAGCGTAATCTCTAATTCCTTTACATTAAATGAAGCGGTTGAAAAAAAATCCAAATCAATCGATTTTCTATGACCAATCTGCAATGCCAGTGAGGTACCACCTGCCAAAGCAAAACTACCAGATATCATCTCTATTGCAGACAAATATTGCAAAAGGTCATACGTATTTTTATCAACTGTAGTAAGGTGAAGCATGCAACTCATTTATAGGCACGTTAAAATAAAAGCTACAAAAATTAACTGTCTTTTTATCTAGCACCCGGCTCTTTTTTAAGGCTGTTACGATTTCTTCCCGGGAATACATTTTTAGTAGAAGATAGAAATCAGTTAAAAACCCTTTTGAAAGCACCCGTTCTATAATATAATTTTTATGCAACTTAGCGTCAATCATGTCTATAGAAGTATCCCAAAATAAAAATTCAGAAAACGGAAATTGACCTGAACCAATCTTTTTATCCAGTATTTTGGTATCTATAAAGTTGAAATATTGACTCATTCTTTGCTTTAATTGTTCTTAAAATTAAGCGTTAATTTGCAAAATCCTATCTTCGCCGCTCACACCTGTTGAAATAACAGTAAAACACTACAATAATGAGCCAGGCGCCATTCCAAAAATTTGTTCCAAAAAAGAAGAACAGTTTAATCAAAGAAGAATTCAAACAAGCTAAAAAGAAAGCGAAGAAAGCAAGGGCAATTGCCATTGACAAACGTTTTGAAGAAAAACGTCAGTTGAAAGCTGCAGCCCGCAATGCAGCCATGCAGCCACCAGTTGCACCAACCACTCCGGTAAAGTCTGCCAAACCAGATCGGGCAGGTACTTCCCGCAAAGAAACCAAAGTAAAAGCCATTGAAACTAATTTTGAACAAGTACAGGAAATAGTAGGTATCAAAAAAGAATATGCACCTGCCCCTGTTCAAAAAGCACCCCGTATTGCACGACCATCTTCACCCGTTACAGCCGAAATGCCGCTGAATAAATTTGTTGCCCATTGCGGTGTTTGTAGCAGACGAGATGCAGTCACCATCATAAAGGAAGGAAAAGTGAAAGTAAACGGTGACGTAATAAAAGAACCGGCACATAAAGTAACGGAAAGAGATACTGTAGAATTCAATGGTAAAAAATTATTTGTAAGTAAAAACCTCGTGTATATTTTATTGAATAAACCAAAGGATTACATTACCACTACAGATGACCCACAGGGAAGAAAGACCGTTTTACAATTAACCAAAATGGCCACTACTGAACGGATTTATCCGGTAGGGCGATTGGATAGAAATACATCCGGTGTTTTGCTCCTGACCAATGATGGGGAACTAACGCAAAAGTTATCGCACCCCAGCTATAACATTACTAAAGTGTACGAAGCCAAATTAGACAAGTCGCTTACCAAGGCTGATTTTGACAAAATTCTGGGTGGCGTTGCATTGGAAGATGGTATTATAAAAGCCGATTCGCTGGCATATGCAGATGCTAAGGACAAATCCATAATCGGTATTGAAATACACAGTGGCCGCAACCGAATTGTTCGACGCATATTTGAGCATTTGGGATACGATGTAAAGGGTTTGGATCGTGTGATGTATGCCACGCTTACCAAGAAGAATGTGGAAAGAGGCAAATGGCGTTTCTTAAGCGAAAAAGAAATCCGGTTATTGAAATACCTGAATGCATCGCACAAAAAAATACAAACAAAAGATAAACCAGCAACCGAAAGTAAATAATGAGCGAAGCAACCAACATCAATAAAAATAACGGCGCCAACAGTAAAGCGTTGGCTGCGGTAGTCCCTATTTTTGAAAACGATCAATTTATCGTACTCAATAAGCCAGCAGGTGTATTGTCGATACCAGACAGGATGCAATCGGAGCCCTCGTTAAAGGACATGCTGATTGAAAAATATGGCAGCATATTTACCATTCATCGCCTTGACCGGGAAACCAGCGGCATCATCATTTTTGCAAAAGACGAAGCCACGCATAAATATTTTTCGAAGCAATTTGAAGAAAGAACGGTTGAGAAATATTACCTGGGTTTGGTACATGGATCAATGCCTGAAAAAACCGGAAGCATGGATGGCGCCATTATGGAACATCCTGTTTTTAAAGGCCAGATGGTGATCAATCAAAAAGGCAAGCCTTCTTTAACCGACTGGGAAGTGGTAGAAGAACTGGGCAAATACAGCCTGGTGAAATTTCAAATACATACCGGCCGCACCCACCAGATACGGGTGCATTGTAAGAATGTCGGACACCCCATTGTTTGCGACCCGTTGTATGGAGATGGCAAACCGGTTTTATTGTCTTCTATCAAAAAGAAATACAAATTGAGTAAACATGATATGGAGGAGAGACCGATGTTAAACCGTGTAGCATTGCATTCCTGCGAATTGAAATTTACGGACGAAAAAGGAATAGCATTTGATCTCGTAGCTGAATTACCAAAGGACATCCGGGCACTAATTACGCAATTGAATAAGAATAAATATAACTAAGCATGTCAATAAACTACAAAGTTTACATCTTTCAAAAAAGATGTAAACTTTGTAGTTTCACCGAATTCCTCTTTACAAAGAATCAGCTTTATTAAATTCTAATCAATATTCGGCTGTGGTGTGTACCTCAAATAAGGCTTTATTTCTTCCACGCCTTTCGGGAATTTTTTAATGGCATCCTCGGTAGAAATAGATGGTACTACAATTACATTTTCACCTGCCTTCCAGTTAGCTGGTGTGGCTACACTGTAGTTGGCCGTTAATTGCAATGAATCTACCACCCGCAACACTTCCACAAAATTTCTTCCGGTAGAAGCCGGATAAGTAATGATTAGCTTTACTGTTTTATCAGGAGCAATTATCACCAGTGAGCGAACTGTCATGGTGGCAGATGCATTGGGATGCAGGAAGTCAAAGAGATTGGAAACCTTGCGGTCGTCGTCTGCAATGATTGGGAAATCAACTGAGCAATGCTGCGTTTCGTTGATATCATTGATCCAGCTCAGGTGTTTATCAACCGGATCTACACTCAGCGCCAATACTTTTACGTTTCTTTTTTCAAACTCATCTTTTAAAGTAGCGGTGGCACCCAATTCGGTTGTGCAAACCGGGGTATAATCTGCTGGATGCGAAAACAGGATGCCCCAGGATTCTCCAAGGTATTGGTAAAAATCTATTTCACCCAGAGATGATTTTGCAGTAAAGTTGGGAGCGATGTCCCCTAAATGTAGGCTCATATATTTTAGTTTTATTCCGCAAATATAATAGTCTATTGAACAAGTAGACTTAAATTTGTGCTATTATTTTTAATTTATGCTTAACTTTCTCGCATGTTATCGAAAAAAACACAATATGCACTTAAAGCGTTGGGATACCTGGCGGGCAAATACGGCGAGGGACCGGTACTTATTTCTGAAATATCTACCGTTAAAAAAATCCCAATCAAATTCCTGGAAACAATTTTATTAGAGCTGAAACAAAATAATATCCTTGAAAGTAAGAAAGGCAAAGGGGGTGGGTACTACCTGATTGAACATCCAAAAAAAACCACTCTTGCCCAGGCAATCCGGTTGGTGGGCGGACCCATTGCCTTACTACCTTGTGTGAGTATCAATTTTTACGAAAAATGCGAAGATTGCGATGAAGCTACCTGCGGCTTAAATAAAGCCATGAGAATAACGAGGGATGCAACATTGAAGATATTGGAGAAAAAGACACTGGCGGAGCTGATAGACGGGAACTAAGTCTTACAGCGTTGAAGGTTGATGGTTGAATGTTGATAGCTAGTGGACGTTTAAATATTGTTCTCCGGCAAATGGCAACTGCCTTACCAACAATCAACCTTCAACCGTCAACCATCAACCATCAACCTTCAACCAACACCCTTCAACCATCAACCTTCAACCATCAACCTTCAACCTTCAACCAACACCCTTCAACCATCAACCTTCAACCATCAACCATCAACCATCAACTTTCAACCTTTTCCTCCCGAAGCCCTTCTCAGTTTCATTTTGCCAAACCGGTTCTTTACGTCATCGATTGCTTTGTACAAATCGCTTTTTCGGGCAGTGTCATTGAATAGATTGGTCTGTACCGCTTCATTGGTTAGCTCACTTAGGCGCACTCCAAGCAAACGAATGGGCATTCCCTTACGGTATAGTTTATGAAACAAATCTTTGGCCACCGGAATAATCTCGTCGTCAGCACAGGTGAAGGGTACCGTAGTTTGGCGGGAAGTTGTTTCAAAATCGGGGTAGCGGATCTTTATTGCAATACAGCCGGCCACTTTTCCATCTTGTCTTAATTCAAACGCAATTTTTTCTGACAGCCTTACCACTTCGCCCATCAAAAAAGTTATGTCTGTTTGATTTTCATTAAAGGTATTTTCAGATGAAATGGATTTGGCTTCATGGTATTGCGTTACTTCGCCGGTGTGGATACCAAAGCTTTTATGCCATAAATCGCTGCCCCATTTACCCAGACGTTCTTCCAGTTCTTCTTTTGTTTTAAGATTGATGTCGTTGATGGTGTAAATGCCCATTGCTTTCAGCACCTCCCAGGTATGATCGCCCACACCCGGAATTTTATTGACCGGCATCGGTGCCAAAAATTCCCGTTCTTTTCCGGCTGGCACCTGCAGGTAACCATTGGGCTTTGCCTCATCCGTTGCGATTTTAGCTATCATCTTATTGCTACCCATCCCAAACGAAATGGGCAATTGCGTTTCATCAATAATTTGCTGGCGCAATTCAATCGTCCATTGCAACGGTTTAAAAAATTTATCCATCCCTGTAAGATCCAGGTAAAACTCATCAATGGATGCTTTTTCAAACAGTGGCGCTTTGGATGCAATGATTTGCGTAACCCAACGGGAATATTTGCTGTATTCGCTTCGGGTACCTTTTAATACAATTGCCTGCGGACAAAGCTGCAATGCCTTCTTAGATGGCATGCCGGAATGTATGCCAAACTTACGTGCCTCGTAACTACAAGCCGCTACTACTCCCCTTTCGTTGCCGCCTACAAAAACGGGCTTACCCTTTAAGGAAGGGTCATTCAACACTTCCACCGATACAAAAAAGGAATCGAGATCGAAGTGTGCGATGATGCGTTGGGGTTGAGTGGACATGAGGCAAATTTACAAAAATAGAATGGCAGTTTGCCTGCAAAACAATTAGTTGTAAAATACAACCACACTAAATTACTTTTATTGAAATATTATTACAATCTTTATTATAGCAATTGAATAAAGAATAGAAAACGCCTCCTCTGTACCACCAATAACTAAATTAAATTTTTTAGAGTAATACAGTATTTAAACGGACAATATTTTCCGATGCCTACAGCATCAAGGATTTAGAATATTTTTTGTTGGAATAGTTCCCCAACAAAAAGCCAGCGGAACTAAATTGGTATGCGCATGCCGATGGTTGGCGGCCAAAGCCTTTGATGCTAAAAGCTAAGGCGCAAACAATTTTTATCATTTTAAAAAATTAAAAAATGCAAACAATAAAAATGAGCCTTGCTAATATACAAGGCAAACTCAGCAGGACTGAGATGAAAAATATTATGGCGGGTAGAGATTTCGGTGGTGGTGGATACTGCGGTGGAGGTTGTAGTGGTTCAGTTGGTGATTGGATATACACCAACGGTAACGCTTCTATATCTTCATGCTCTAGTGATATTCTCACTTACTGCAGTTCTCGTCAGGGCTATTGCAGTCCATGTTAAGAAAAAGAAAGATGTTGCTATTTATAACGGCAACATCTTTTTGTCACCTTATTAAACTT
>JBGSMI010000114.1:0-9230 GCA_041740215.1 Ferruginibacter sp. | reverse complement strand
GCGGACCGGACGGGACTCGAACCCGCGACCTCCGCCGTGACAGGGCGGCATTCTAACCAACTGAACTACCGATCCATTTCCCTTTTTTTCACTTAGAAATCAACTGCTGACTCCGTGCTTTTTTTTCGGGATTGCAAAGATAACGGAATAAATATTTTATAACCAAAACTTTTATTAAAAATTCTTTCCGCTTAATTTTACATTCTCAGTATTACTTTAACAGTATAATTATCAAAATGTAAATTAGCAATATGCCCGAATTAAAGAACCGTCAGTTTCTGGATTTTGAAAAACCAATCAAAGATCTGTACGACCAGATAGAACTATTAATGACTGCACAGGAGAAAAGCAAAACCGATATGAGCTCTTCCATCGCTTCATTGGAGCAGCGCATAATTGAAACCAAAAAGGAACTTACACAAAATTTGACCCCCTGGCAAAAAGTACAATTGAGCCGCCATCCCGACAGGCCCTATACCTTAAAGTACATTGATAAAATGTGTACGAATTTTATTGAATTGCATGGCGACCGTACGTTCAAGGATGACAAAGCTATGGTGGGTGGTTTTGCAGACATGGATGGACAAACCGTAATGATTATCGGCCAGCAAAAAGGCATTAACACAAAAATGCGCCAGATCCGCAATTTCGGAATGGCAAATCCGGAAGGATATCGTAAGGCTCTCCGTTTAATGAAATTGGCTGAGAAATTTAATAAGCCGGTCATTACCCTGATAGACACACCCGGCGCATACCCTGGACTAGAAGCTGAAGAGCGAGGACAGGGTGAAGCGATTGCAAGAAACATTTACGAAATGCTTCGCCTTAAAGTTCCCGTTATTTGTATCATCATTGGCGAAGGAGCAAGTGGCGGCGCATTGGGCATTGGCGCCGGCGATCGTGTTTTTATGATGGAAAATACCTGGTACACGGTGATCTCCCCGGAAAGCTGTAGTAGCATCTTGTGGCGCAGTTGGGACAACAAAGAAACCGCAGCCCAACAACTGCGTTTAACCGGCGACGATATGTTGAAATTTGGCCTCGTTGATGGTGTAATACCTGAGCCTGGTGGTGGTGCTCACTGGGATTACCAGGGAGCAGCCGACTTATTAAAAGAATACTTAAAACCTGTAATTGCAATATTGCAAGAAATGGATCCGCAAAAGCGTTGTGACGAACGGATTGAAAAATTTTGCAAGATGGGATTTTGGGATGAGCTGCCGGTTTCAACTGAATCGATCGCTCCTGCCCAACCACCATTTGCTATTGGATAATAGGCGTCAGTTCGTTTAGTTGGAGTTCATTTAAACAAATTGATAATGGTTTACCGGCTGGATTCCATTCAATAGAATCCAACTAAATAAAGCTGTACCAACCGGCATTTGCAGCAACGCCGGCTGATTGTTTTACCTTGCAATACTACCCACCGGAAATCAATAAGCTCGTAACAAAAAGCTTCATTATGAGGCAAACACCAACTATCAGATTTTTTAATTTATAAACCAATGGTTTGCCCTTAATGCTGTGTGGCTTATCTTTGACGAAAGAATAATGATATGCTTAAAGTTGGTGCTTTTGGAGTTGGTCACCTGGGTAAATTTCACCTGAATAACTGGAAAGAAATCGACGGAGTAGAATTGGCAGGCTTTTTTGATCCTGGCGACGAAAATGCAAAGGAGGTAATTGAAAAATACCAGCTTCCACGCTTTGATGATGCAGAAAAATTAATGGATGCCTGCGACCTCGTGGACATTGTTGCACCTACTACTTACCATTTTGAATTATGTAAGCTAGCCATCACAAAAGGCAAACATGTTTTTGTAGAAAAGCCATTGGCCAATACCATGGCTGAAGCAAGAGAGCTGGTAAAACTTGCTAAAGAAGCCAATGTAAAATTCCAGGTTGGCCATGTAGAAAGATTCAACCCTGCATTTTTAGCTTTAAAAGGCCAAACGATTAACCCGATGTTTATAGAAGTACATCGCCTGGCCCAGTTTAATCCACGTGGCACAGATGTAAGTGTGATACTTGATCTCATGATTCACGATATCGACATTATCCTTAATTTGGTGAAAAGCAATGTGAAATCTATTTCCGCCAATGGCGTAGCGGTAATGAGCGACACTCCGGACATTGCCAACGTACGCATTGAGTTTGATAATGGCTGTGTGGCCAATCTTACCAGTAGCAGAATCTCAATGAAAAAAATGCGCAAAATGCGCCTGTTTCAAAAAGATGCCTATATTGGTATTGATTTTTTAGAAAAGAAAACAGAAATTATAAAATTAAATAGTCCGGAAGATAAAAATGTATTTACATTCGACATAGAAACCAACAACGGAAAAAAAACAATCGCAATATCCAATCCTTTAATAGCAGATATCAATGCTATGAAGCTGGAATTACAGGAATTTAAAAATGCAATCAGCTTAAATACTGAGACGCCAGTAACGGTACTGGATGGCTTTAGAGCCATGGATGTTGCACACCAGATTCTTGAAAAGATAGGCAATGCTCATGCTTAAATGTAAAATTCATCTATTCACCCAATATCCGCCATCCTATTTTGAATCAACCTCGAATAAATATTAGTTGGTATATACTTGGTGATACTTTGGGAGCAATCATCACCTGGGTAGGATTTTATTTTCTACGCACCGTTATATACAACGATGATTTTTTTATGCCAACAGGCTTCTATTTGGGAGCTTTACTATACATACTTGGATGGCTGAGTCTACATTTTTTAAGCGGAGCCTATGAAGTGGTATATCATAAATCAGGTATAACAGAAATATTAAGAACGTTGATTGTATCCGTTATTGGCTGCCTCGTATTGTTATTCTTTTTTATTTTAAAAAATCCTCACGAGAAAAGCAGTTATTACTATGAAGAATTTTACAGTTTGGTGATTCCGGTATTTTTAATCACTGTCTTCCTTCGTGTATTTTTTTTACAAATTGGAATAAAGCAATTAAAAAACAAGACGGTATTTTTTAACGTTTTGCTAATCGGATCCGAGAAAAGCGCTGGTCAGTTTTTCAAAACATTTACCAATACCAAACAGATTACCGGGTATAACGTTACCAGTTTTTTAGATATAAACGGCTCTGACCTGGAGGTGTTGCCAAAAAGCATAAAAAAGTACAATAACCCAGATGCTATAGATGCCATCATTGCAGCCGAATCGATTGAAGAAGTTATCATCACGGTAGAAAAAAATGACCGGGCACAGTTGACTGAAATTCTAAAACGGCTGAGTGATAAGGATGTCAATATCAAAATTACTCCAGATATACTCGACATCATAAGCGGCGCCGTACAAACCAGCAATGTAATGGGTGTACCATTAATTGACGTACACAGTGGACTACTTCCGAGTTGGCAAAAAAACATCAAAAGGTTTATTGATATCATTACCGCAGCCGTTGGATTGGCGATGCTTTCTCCCCTATATTTATATGCCGCAATACGCACAAGATTATCATCCAAAGGCAGCATTTTCTTCTTTCAGGAAAGAATTGGTTACAAGGGTAAACCATTTATCATTTATAAATTCAGAAGCATGATTCAACATGCAGAAGAAAATGGCCCCCTACTCAGCAGTGATAACGATCCCCGCATTACCACCTGGGGAAAAGTAATGCGCAAATGGCGACTCGATGAATTACCACAACTCATCAATATTTTAAAAGGCGAGATGAGTTTGGTGGGTCCCCGACCGGAGCGGAAATTTTACATCGATCAAATCGTGCAGCAACATTCAGAATACAATTATTTATTTAAAGTAAAACCCGGCATCACCAGTTGGGGTATGGTAAAATTTGGCTACGCTTCTTCGGTAGAAGAAATGATTGAAAGAATGACTTTTGATTTGGTGTATATAGAGAATGTGTCCATAGCACTCGACCTCAAAATAATGATTCACACCATAAGAATCATCATGGCTGGAAAAGGAAAATGATGGTTGGTTTTAAAAACCTTTTCAAGAGTTCTAATTCCACTTTCGATGCGAAAATTTTGATAGTAATCCAGCATAACCAATTTTGAAAGCACCTAAAGAAACAATACAAATTTTTGAAACAAACTGCCTTGAATTAAACGACAAATATTCCGTTAGTATTGAAACAATATTTTTTGAGCCCGGCTTTATACAATCTATTAAACTTCAGTGGCGTTGTATGGCCCATCCCAATTTCGAAAACCTGGTACTTTATATCCTTATTAAACTTTCGCCACAAAATTTGTTGATGCCAGGGCGCCTGAATTTAACCGATACCAAAATAAACATCTCAATCAGAAAACAAAACTTTGCTATTATAAAAACAGTCGCAAGAAGTATATTATGAACATCGTACAAAACATTTTTCCTATTTTTGAAAAAACACACTCGTTTTGAAAAAACTGTTTCTCTTTTTTATAATCTTATGCCATTTTGCACATGTAAATGCCCAATCCTCCTACTGGCAACAACAGGTTAACTGTAACATCGATGTTACCCTAAACGACCAAAATCATACATTGGATGGTTTTGTAAAAATGGAATATTACAACAACTCACCAGACACCTTATCGTTTATCTGGTTTCATGTATGGCCCAATGCTTATAAAAACGATCGCACTGCATTGAGTGATCAACTACTGGAAAATGGCCGGACCGATTTTTATTTCAGTAACAATGATCAGCGTGGTTATATCAACAGGCTTGATTTTAAAGTGAATGGAATGGTAGCAAAGATGGAAGATCATCCGCTACACCAGGATATTATCAAAATCGTTTTACCACAGCCGTTAGCACCCAAAGGCCATATTAAAATACAAACGCCCTTTCATGAACAATTGCCTTTTAATTTTTCAAGAGGTGGACATGTTGGCCAATCGTACCAAATAACACAATGGTATCCAAAGCCCGCCGTGTACGATCAGAAAGGTTGGCATCCTATGCCCTATCTTGACCAGGGCGAATTTTACAGCGAGTTTGGCAACTATGAAGTACAAATTACATTGCCGCAAAATTATGTAGTAGCTGCCACCGGAATTTTACAGGATGAAGAAGAAAAAAAATGGCTCGGAAAAAAAATTAAGAAGCCGGTGATTTGTACCGATTGCAATGAAGCCAAAAAACAAGTGATTGAGCCAGGTGAAATCGGTTCATCCAGCACAACAAAAACCATTCACTTTAAACAGGATAATATCCACGACTTTGCCTGGTTTGCCGATAAACGTTTTGTTGTTTATCATGATACAATGCAATTAAAAAGTGGCAAGAGAATCAACCTTTACACTTATCATCTTCCTAAAACGAAAGATCAAAATTATTGGGGCCGCAGCATTCCTTTTATAAAACAGACAATTCTTACCAGAAGTAATTGGCTGGGAGAATACCCTTACGATATTGTAAGTGTGGTAGAAGCTGAAATGGGCTTTGCAGGCGGTATGGAATACCCAACCATTACATCTATATCGCAGGTCTACAGCGAATCGAGTTTAGAGAGCGTAATAGAACATGAAGTGGGCCACAACTGGAACCAGGGTATCCTCGCAACCAATGAGAGAACGCATCCATGGATGGATGAAGGCATTAACACCTACTATGATGACCGGTACAATACAACAGCCAGTTTTACCGCAATCACCACTTCAGGTAAACCAACTTTCTTTTCAAAAAGAATTCCGAAAGATTTGTATGCCGTCGGTTTCAAAACAATGGCTGCCTTAAAGAAAGATCAGCCAATTGAAACACCATCAGAAAATTATAGTGAAGCAAATTATGGTTTTATTGGTTACTACAAAGCTGCCGAGTGGATAAAACTATTGGAGAAAGAATTGGGCACAAAAATGTTTGATAGTTGCATGCATGAGTACTATCAACGCTGGCAATTTAAACATCCCTACCCCGAAGATTTTAAACTGGTGATGGAAGAAGTGAGTGGAAAAAATCTAGACCAACCATTTTCGTTACTATCAAAAAAAGGACTGCTACCAGGTTCCCCAACAAAGAAAGGATTTAAGGTTTCTTCCTTTTTTAATCTGAATAACAGCGATCACAAACACAATCTGTTTGTTTCGCCTCTTGTTGGCTTTAATTTCTACGATAAAGCCATGTTTGGAGGACTGATTCACAACTATACCTTACCGGCAGAAAAATTCCAGTTTCTATTTGCGCCGCTGTATGCTACCGGCAGTAAGCAACTGAATGGTATAGGACGAATGAGCTATACCTGGCTTCCGGGCAACGATGGCATGAAAGCGGAGTTTTCATTATCGGGTGCATCCTTTATCGGCGACTCGTTTACAGACTCTTCAAGTAAAATAAACTACCAGCGTTTTAGTAAATTGGTACCTTCTTTTAAACTTGTCTTTGCAAACAAAAATCCACGCAGCCAAATGCTAAAATACCTGCAATGGAAAACTTTTTTCATAAGGGAACAGGGTTTGCTTTTTTCAAGAGATACCATCAATCAAATTGACCTCATCACCTATCCTATTAAAAACAGGTATTTGAACCAATTGCGTTTTGTGATGGATAATCAGCGGGTATTGTATCCCTATCGGGGAGAGTTACAACTGGAACAGGGTAAAGGATTTGCCCGCCTTGCTTTTACCGGCAATTACTTTTTTAATTATAGCAAAGGAGGAGGAATGAATGTGCGCATATTTGCCGGTAAATTCTTTTACCTTGGCGATAAAACATTCCTGAAACAATTTGAAACCGACCGTTACCACTTAAACATGACCGGACCAAAAGGTTATGAGGATTATACCTACAGTAATTATTTTGTTGGTAGAAATGAGTTTGAAGGATATTCCTCGCAGCAAATTATGCAAAGAGATGGTTTCTTTAAAGTGAGAACCGATTTCTTAAATAGCAAAATTGGTAAGACTGATGACTGGCTAAGTGCGGCTAATTTTACAACGGATATACCTGAAAATATCAATCCGCTTAAAGTGCTGCCATTTAAAATACCGTTGAAACTATTTGTTGATATTGGCACTTATGCAGAAGCATGGAAAAACGATGCGGGCACCGGGAAGTTTATTTATGATGCAGGTCTACAGGTGTCTTTATTTAGCAATACACTCAATATTTACATCCCCGTTTTGTTTAGTAAAGTGTATAGAGATTATTTCAAATCAACAATAACAGAGAAACGCTTTTTGAAAAACATTTCATTTAGCATCGACATACAAAGCATCAGCCTGAAAAAACTGGTTCCTCAAATTCCTTTTTGATAATGGCCATACAATACCTGCAATATCACCAAATCGATAAAGCAAAGTGGGATGCCCGCATCAATCAGTCAGACAATGGTTTAATCTATGGCACGTCCATTTATCTTGATACAATGGCGCACTATTGGGATGCGTTGGTATTAAACGATTATGAAGCCGTAATGCCGCTAACCTGGAACAAAAAATATCGCATTCATTATTTGTACCAACCATTTTTCACATCCTGTCTGGGTGTGTTTGGTACCAACATATCAGCCATCCTGGTAAATGATTTCTTGCTGGCTATACCCACAAAATTTAAATATTGGGATATCTGTTTAAATGCCGGCAACCGCTTTCATTTAAAGCAATTTCAATTTTACGACCGGGTTAATTATGTGCTGCCACTCAATGATAGTTATGAAAAATTGTATGCCGCATTTCGGATCAATTTAAAAAGAAACATCAAAAAATCGGAAAAGCTACATTGTGAAATCCGCAAAAATATCGCAATCGATGAAGTGATTGCTTTGGCGCTGGCACAAGGCAAAGAATTTTCGCCGGCAACAACGGAAGACTATAAACGCTTTGCAAAATTATACCAGCAATTACATGAGCAGCAAAAGGCTACCACTTATGGAATCTATTTGCCTTCCGGGCAGTTGGTGGCATCCTGCGCCTTGTTTTTTTGTCACAAAAGGGTATATTATATTTTGGTAGGCAATCACCCGAATGGCAAAGCCATTGGAGCTTCACATGCCCTCATCAATGCCTTTATAAAAGACAATGCAGGCAAAGATCTGCTGCTCGATTTTGAAGGCAGCGATATCAGCAGTCTTGCATTTTTCTACAGCAGCTTTGGTGCCACCGCCGAAATGTATGTAGGTTTAAAACAAAACGATCTTCCAAAAATAATGCAGTTGTTTAAGAAATGACGGCCCTACCCGGTCGGTACCGCAGGTCAGACCGGATGTACAGATGCCATGATGAAGTAACCAACTTACCGTAGATCTTTACCCAGTCTGTCCTGCGGCACTTTATTGAGCGGTTCAATTAACTCCCCTTTAGGGGATGGGGGTAAAAAAAAGCTCCGAAGAAATCTTCGGAGCTTTTAAAATATGTAATTGAATTACGGCCTTGGCTGTGCATCAGGCCTTGGCATCAATGCCTTACGGCTTAATTTAAACTTACCGGTACGCTGGTCAATCTCTAACAATTTCACTTTCACCCGATCGCCTTCTTTAAAGATTCCTTCCATTGTTTCCAAACGCTTCCAGCTTATTTCACTGATGTGTAACAAACCTTCTTTCTTTGGTAAAAATTCTACAAAAGCACCAAACTCTTTAATGCTCTTTATAGTGCCTTCGTAAGTATCGCCTACTACAGGTACTGCTATCAGGCCTTTGATCCAGTTTACAGCCCTGTCCAAACTTTCTTTAGATGCAGAAAACACACTTACTTCTCCCACATTATTTACTTCTTCTATATTTACTGTAGCGCCGGTTTCTCTTTGAATCTCCTGTATTACTTTACCGCCGGGTCCTATTACCGCACCGATATACTCTTTATCAATAGTTAGCTTAACCATTCTTGGAGCATGTGGTTTCACATCATCTCTGTGCGAAGGCATACACTCATACATGGCATCAAGAATGTGTAAACGACCTTTGCGGGCCTGGGCTAAAGCCTGGCGCATAATGTCCATGCTTAAACCATCTACTTTAATGTCCATCTGCACACCACAAATACCATCACGTGTTCCGGTGACTTTAAAATCCATATCACCTAAATGATCTTCATCTCCCAGGATATCAGTCAACACAGCAAACTGATCTTCCTTTTTAATCAATCCCATTGCAACACCACTCACGTGCTTCTTAATGGGTACACCTGCATCCATTAACGCCAGTGAACCTGCGCAAACAGTAGCCATTGAAGAAGAACCATTGCTTTCTAAAATATCACTCACCACTCTTACAGTATATGGATATTCAGCACCAGGCATCATTTTCTTTAGT
>JBGSMI010000102.1:0-40368 GCA_041740215.1 Ferruginibacter sp. | reverse complement strand
TGAAGGGGCGAAATATTATAGCATAGGGCACCGCCCTATGAATAGTTTACATAGACCAACAAGCCCTGAAAGGGCGCAACAGATCAGCACAGGGCAACGCCCTGTGTAAAGATAAAAGATGTATTAAAAAGCCCTTAAGGGTTCCCTGAGGGGTTCCCTCAATTCGTTGGCTCACCAGACCTCCTTCCATGATGCCACTGTTTAAGTAATTGCGTATAAGCTTTAGCGTACGCTTGTCTGTTATACGTTTAGCCAGAGCAGACCCATTAGTTTGTCATCATTCACTGTGTCGAAGAACTTTTCGAAATCCAGTTCTATTATCCATTCTTTCCCTTCATCAAGATACTTTTTCGACTGTAGCACTGCCTGATGCGCATTGCGACCCTTTCTGAATCCATAGCTGTATGCCGAAAACTCCGGCTCGTACTTTGGGATTAACCATTGTGCTATGGATTGCTGAAATAGCCTGTCTAAAACCGAAGGAACCCCTAACATGCTCATCCCCCCTGTTGTTTAGGTATGTCTACTTTCCGAACGGGGGCAGGACGATAACTCCTTCCAAACTACGCTGTTTCAGCAATGTCCAATTCGCTTCGAGGTATTCCCCGGAGTTCATCAGTTTGCATACCGTCGATGCCGCCGGTACCATGATTGCTTATTACAGACTTCATGGCTTTTTGCACATTTCTAAAATCAAGTACTTCTTCTAACATAATACTACTAAAAAAAAATTAACACCCGGCGTTGCCTTTACTCGTTGTGTAGCTTAGCTCAACTCGGCCTGCATTTTACTATTGGTTTCCGACCTATCCTCATGCAGGTAGTTCGCTCATGTGTTTCGGCAGTGAACGCTTCAATACAGATTTCATAATTGCTTCGCCATCCGATAGCTATCGGATCCAACATTTAGTCCTTCGGTTTGTCTGTGAGACCCCTCATCTGTTTCCTTTAAATCGTTGGATGACTCCTTTCTGACCTACTACGACTTCTGCTGACTTCTGCTCCATAACGAAGAATCGTTGGCAGACCTCCCAGTGTAAGTGTAACGCTTTCCACCCGATAGCTATCGGGTCATGTAGCCTCTTCATTTACGCCGTGACAATCCGTGCAGTATGGGGCTTTTGTTTCTTTAGCAACATCGCCCTTGTCACAACGCCTGATATGAAATTTCTGTTCTTAGGCCCGAATGTTTGTCTCCGGCTTTCTTCAGATTCGTGGTCGCCCACGACACCCTTGCCATTGACTAATACTTCCTACTGCAAAGCGTATTAGGAACTTGCGCCTTTAAGCTGTTAACACATACTTGGCACAAAAAAAAGCCACCACATAAAATGTGATGGCTTTATAATTTATTTTTTACCAGCTTCCGCTTGATCCGCCGCCGCCAAAACTTCCGCCGCCGAACCCACCGAATCCTCCGCCACCGCCTCCACCGCCACCAAAACCACCACCACCTCTTCCACCACCGCCTAGCAAACTGCCTAAAATAAATGGCATGGCACCTCTGCTACTCATAAAAGAACCACCGCCTCTTCCACCGCCCGAACTCGCAGCTAAAAAAACAATAATCAAAACAACGATGAAAATAATCTTGCCCAGACTAAACGACTTTCCGCTTTTGTTATAATTTGCAGGCGCTTTAAATTCACCCTGGGTTGCTTGAATGATGGCATCTGTACCCTCATCTATTCCCCGATAATAATCGTTGCCCTTGAAGTTGGGAACAATGATGTTTTTTATAATTTGCTGACAAACTAAATCCGGTAAAGATTTTTCCAGACCATAACCCGGAGAGATGTTTAACTTTCTATCTTCTACAGAAATCAATAATACAACTCCATTGTTATTCGTCTTTCCACCTACACCCCAGCTTCTTCCAATCTCAATAGCGGCATCAGCTACATCTTTACCATCTAACCGCGGAACAATTACTACTGTAACCTGGTTGGAAGTACTATCATCAAACCGGTATAATTTGCTCTCCAGCGCCTGCTTTTGATCTGCAGTTAATATACTGGCATAATCGTTTACCAGTTTTGCCGGGTTAGGTGGCGTTTTAATTACCTGCTCCAGAGAAGCAGCAGTTTGGCCTAGCATTGTTAGCGAACCAAGTGTGGTTGACAGTAACAGTAAAATATAGGTGATTTTTTTCATGCCCTTAACCCCAAAGAAAAATAATTGTTAGTGTAAAATTTGTTCGTGTTAGCAACGTATCAGAAAATGTAAATTCAAAAGACTGTATTTATTTACCAAATACAATATCATCCGGCAATTCATTTTTATCCGTCGTTGTTTCATAGGGAAAAGTTTCCTTTAAGGTTTGCCCAATTTGCATCACACAGTTTTCTATTCCTGTAGGTATGTCTTGTCTCCCAAATTCAAACAGCATTTTTTTAACCTCATTTTTCCAATAGTCGCTGCCTACTTTCTGGTGTATCCCTTCATCGCCAAACAGTGCCAGCTCATGGTCCTTCATTGCTATGTAAAGCAGCACAGCATTGCGATGTTGCGTTTCCTGCATTTTTAATTTAAAGAAAATTTCGGCCGCACGTTCAAGCGGATCTACCAGCGGATTATGACTTTCTACATATAGCCTGATTTCGCCGCTAGTTTCTTTTTCTGCAATGCGAATAGCGTCCACAATCCGGGTTTGTTCCGGTTGAGAAAAAAATGGCTTTTTTTTAAAAAAAGGAAATACACCCACGATCTTTAGTTAAATTTAATTTCTACTGATTTATCTGTACCAGCATCTGACTGAAAACCTTCTTTCGGCTTAAAGCCAAATAAACCGGCAACTATTTTAGTTGGAAAACTTTTTACAGAACTATTATAATCTGCAATCGATCCGTTAAAATCTTTACGGGCAATTTTTATGCGTCGCTCGGTTCCTTCCAGTTGCGTTTGCAATCCCTCGAATGCGGCCGTTCCTTTCAACTCTGGATATTTTTCAACCGCAATCACCAACCGGTTGGTTGCACCAGCCAGTTCATCCTGGGCCGCAACCTGCTGCTTATATTTTTCAGCAGTTACATCTCCGGATGAAATATTGACGGACGTTGCCTTTGCCCTTGCTTCTGTAATTTTAACAAGAGTACCTTGTTCAAAATCAGTTAGTCCCTTTACAATGTTTACAACATTGGGAATAAAATCAATCCTGCGCTGGTATGCATTTTGCACCTCATTCCATTGCAGTTTTACTTTTTCTTCCTTTGCTACCAACCCATTGAAAGTCACGAATAAATAGATTCCAAGGAGCACTAAAATTCCTCCGATGATATATCCGGAATAACGCTTATTGTTCATGCTTCGGTTGCTTAAAATTTAACTTCAGGAGCCTTCTCTGCACCAGCATCTGCTTTGAATCCTTCTTTTGCAGAGAATCCAAAAATGCCACCCAGAATATTCATTGGAAAAGAGCGAACCTTTGTATTGTAAACGTTGATCTCATCATTGAACACCTTACGTGAATTTTTGATTCCGTTTTCAATGCCTTCTAACTGGCCTTGTAATTTGGTAAAATTGTCAGTTGCCTTTAATGTTGGATAAGCTTCCACCGTAGCCAATAAACGACTCAATGAACCGCTCAACTGACCTTGTGCTGCCTGAAATTCTGCAATTTTTTCCGGAGTCAGATTTTCTGCATTGATGTTTACACTGGTTGCTTTCGCCCTTGCCGCAATAACATCCGTCAATGTCTTTTGCTCAAAATTAGCAGCACCTTTTACAGTGTTTACCAAATTACCCACTAAGTCAGAACGATTTTGATATTCAGTCTGCACATTGTTCCAGGCTTTTTTTACACTTTCATCCTGCTTAACCAAACCGTTGTAACCGTTGCATCCAAGAAAGCCTATAATTACTACGATGGCTAGTATTACCAATAATCCAGTACGTTTCATGTTTTTGATTTTTAATTTTTGAAATTTAAAATTAATTGATTCATTTATAAAAACAACCTCCAAAGTTGCTAAAGATTACAAAAATCAATCCTTTACACTTAGGAGGCTGCCTTTTTTTAATAAGACGTTTGGAAAAATCAATTATGCTACAATTGAATAAAAATCTTATGCTTTAATTGCAGCGATACCCGGTAATACTTTTCCTTCAAAGTATTCTAACATTGCACCACCACCGGTACTTACATAACTCACTTTTTCTGCAAGGTCAAATTTATTTACGGCTGCTACGCTATCGCCACCACCAACAAGACTAAATGCACCTTTTTCAGTAGTTGCTGCAACTGCCAATGCAACTGACCTGGTACCATTCTGAAATTTTTCCATTTCAAAAACTCCCATCGGACCGTTCCATAAAATAGTTCTTGAGTTATTGATTACCTCGCTGAAAATGCCGATGGCTTTTGGGCCGATATCCAGGCCCATCCAGCCATCTGGAATTTGATCACTTGGACGAACTTCTGTATTGGCGTCTGCTGCAAACTTATCAGCAATTACAGAATCTTCGGGTAAATGAATGCTAACATTTTTCTGTTTGGCTTTTTCTAAAATATCAAGGGCTGTTTGCAAACGATCGTCTTCGCAGAGAGAACCACCAATTTTACCACCTCTTGCTTTTAGGAAAGTATAAGCCATTCCACCACCAATGATGATGTCGGTAGCTCTTTCCAACAGGTTTTCAATGATTAAAATTTTATCGGAAACCTTTGCTCCGCCAATGATTGCGGTGAAAGGCTTTTCGGCTTCATGCAATACCTTTTCAGCGCTGATCACTTCGCCTTCCATCAATAAACCAAACAGTTTTTTATCCGGTGCAAAATATTTTGCGATCACTGCAGTAGATGCATGTGCCCGATGTGCGGTGCCAAAAGCATCATTCACATACACATCGCCCAGCCTGCTTAATTTTTCTGCAAAAGCTTCATCACCCTTTTCTTCTTCTTTATAAAAACGAAGATTTTCAAGTAATAACACCTCGCCTGCCTGAAGCATACCGGCGGTCATGTATGCTTGTTCACCGATGCAATCATCTGCAAAAAATATTTTGGTAGTATTTCCGCCATCTTTATTTAACAACTCGTGCAAATGTTTTACAAGATGTTTTAAGGAATATTTTTCAGTTGGACCATCTTTTGGCCGACCGAAATGACTCATTAAAATTACACTGCCACCATCTGCCAATATTTTTTTGATTGTTGGAATGGTTGCTGCCATCCTGTTATCGTCTGTGATGTTAAACCCGGCGTCTAAGGGCACGTTGAAGTCGACCCGAACAAGGGCTTTCAAACCGTTGAAATTGTAATCTGAAAATTTACTCATACCTGGGATTCCCATTTCAGCATTGGCCAACATTGGGAAATATGCTTTAAGATTATAAAATAAACAAGGCTTTCAATTTATTTGAAAGCCTTGAATTAAAAGAACTAAAATTATGTGGACTAAAACTAAAGAATTCCACAAATTCAATTTGTTCCAAATTGGTATGTAGGGCAAGCGATCTGATGGCTTTAAGCTAAAACATAAAGCACAATAACCAATCATGATTCGAATGCCTGCACCCCAAATTATTTACCCATCAATCCGGCAAAATAATTTACAGTACGTACCAACTGAGATACATAACTCATTTCATTATCGTACCAACTTACTGTTTTAACCAGTTGTTTGTCGCCTACTGTTAGTACTTTGGTTTGCGTTGCATCGTACAAAGAACCAAAGGTTGTTCCGATTACATCTGAACTTACGATTTCATCTGTTGTGTAACCAAAACTCTCGTTGCTGGCCGCTTTCATGGCTGCATTGATTTCATCAACAGTTACTGTTTTATTTAAAATGCTGGTTAGTTCCGTTAAAGAACCAGTAATAACCGGTACTCTTTGTGCACTACCATCTAATTTACCTTTTAACTCTGGTAATACTACACCAATTGCTTTTGCGGCACCTGTGCTATTAGGAACGATGTTAGCTGCAGCAGCTCTCGCCCTGCGCAAATCACCCTTTGCATGAGGTGCATCCAGCGTATTCTGATCATTCGTGTATGCATGAATGGTAGTCATGATTGCGGTTGCAATTCCAAACTGGTCATTCAATACTTTTGCCATTGGAGCCAAACAGTTGGTGGTGCAGCTTGCACAACTAATGATTGTTTCAGAACCGTCTAAAATCTCGTGGTTTACATTGAATACAACCGTTTTTAAATCGCCGGTTGCAGGTGCAGAGATTACAACTCTTTTGGCACCAGCAGTAATGTGAGCTTCTGCTTTGGCTTTATCGGTAAAGAAGCCCGTGCTTTCGATTACTACATCCACTTCGTGTGTTCCCCATGGAATTTGAGCTGGATCTTTTTGAGCGTATATTTTTACTTCGTGACCATTTACAATAATTGAGTTTTCGGTAGAAGTAACTTCCTGTTTAAAACCACCTTGTGCACTGTCGTACTTTAATAAATGGGCCAATACTGCAGGACTGGTTAAATCATTAATAGCAACAACATCTATTCCCTGCATGTTATAGATTTGGCGAAATACCAAACGGCCGATGCGTCCGAATCCGTTAATGGCAACTTTTACTGTACTCATAATTGAAGTTATTTTATATGTTATAAAAACTTTGCGAAGGTAAGTATCATTGGCAGATAAAAAAAGCCCGAATTTAGGCCCATGATGAAAATCACAAATAATAATAATAAAGTAATATTATAGACTGATTGGAATCATATTTTCGGTGAGAATAAATAGAAAGGTTTTAAAAATACCTGCAGATCGTTTGCATGATGAATGAGGAATGAGGAGAGAAATGAATGATGAATAGTGAATGTTGAAAGATGAATGACCGGTAAACTTAACTATTGACATTTACCATTTATCTTTCACCAGTCACTATTCACAATTGGCGGAACAGGAGCTCTAGTTGACGGTAAAAATTTTTTCGTCAACGGGTTTGTTTACTTCAATGGAACTAAACACAATTACTCCCCTTGGATTTGTTTGTGAGAAAGGAAAAATGTATCCATCGGCTGTTTTTTTAAAATCTGAATAACTGGTTTCCATGTCCATTTCACCTTCCGGTGCTTTCACAACGGAGATACTTTTGATCTTGTAAAAGTTTTTGGTGTCAATAAAAAAAGTGGAAACTTTTCCGTCTTTGCTGGTAAGTTTTATTTTGTAAGCGTCCATCCCATCTGCCGTTTCTTTACCTAATAATGCTGCCTGGCTTCCTTTTTCCTTGTAGTTAAACAATGCGCCCTGGATATCTAACTGCGACTGGGAAGTTTTCACCTGGTCGGCAGGCACTTCTTCCGGAGTAGTTTGTCCCTGGAAGGGCATAAAACTCCAACCTTTTGATGTACCCATTATTTGAAAACCTTCTCCCATCCCCGGCACTGAAATATCGGTACGGCTACCTATACCTTGAGCTGCTGTAACGACGATACCAACATCTATTCCCTGCACTCCGAGATTACCCGTCATTTTAACGGTTTTAAGCGCCAACATTTTTTCTTTACCACCCATTGCGGTTAAATGTTTGTCAACAATTTCATCTACTGTTTGCGCTTTGATTGATTGAAGACTTACGATTGCTGCTGCAGCCAATAAGGCAATTTTAAATTTTTTCATGTTTTTGTTATGATTGTATGTTAGGTTGATACATTGCAGGCTGAATAACGGGATTGATTTGGATGGTGTGAAAAACAATTTCACTGCCATGCGCATCATTCCTTTTCCGATTGCTGTTTGTTTCTAATGTGTGTGGAAACTGCATCCCGTCCACTGCTTTATAATTACTATAAGAAATAAGCGATCGGAAATACTCGTGATCCATTGATATTGACGATGACTGCACCAATAGATGGCTGGATAGATCTATCCAAAATAGCATTACATTTCCCCGCTGGGTCGTTAATTTAATTTTATAACAAGTGTTTTCCGCCAGTTGCTCGTTCCCTAACAGCTCTGCCCGATGGCCTTTAGCAGCGTAATCTACCAGCGGCCCCGCTATGTCCATTTCGGTTTGAATGTCTTTTAAATTATCTGAGGGAACAGGCTTTGGCTCAGGCGACATCAGCGGAAAAAATGTCCAGGCTTCTTCAGCCGTAATTACAACAACATTGTTTTCAATTTCCGTACGACTTAATTTATCCTGTTCCTTTATCATTTTCACCTGCACATTTCCTCCGCTCGTTTCTTTCATTCCTTCCATGTAAATGCTTTTTACCGCAGCCAGTTTATCTCTGCCACCCCTGGCACGGATGTATTTCTCAATCACTTCATCCACTGTTTTAGCAGTGCTAAACTGCACTACCAGCAACAACACAATCAGCAATGCAAACAGGAATAAATTTCTCACTTTTTAGATTTGATCGTTAAAGATAGGGCAAATTAACATACTCTAAAAGGATAAAACGGAGTTACATTTGTTCCAATTTTAAATGCATACTATGATACAAAGCATCCGTGGAAATATTGTTGACATTTTTAATCAACAGATTTATTTTGGAGAGGTGACCATTGAAAATGGATTGATAAAGCATATCGAAAAAAGAGGAACGACTGAAGAACCGGAACAAGGTGCAGCATATATTCTGCCCGGTTTTATCGACAGCCATGTACACATTGAAAGCTCTATGTTGGTGCCGGCTGAATTTGCCAAGCTTGCGGTTGTGCATGGTACAATTGCCACGATAAGTGACCCACATGAAATTGCCAATGTTTGCGGGATGGCAGGTGTTGAATTTATGATTGCCAATGGAAAAACCGTTCCTTTCAAATTTCATTTTGGCGCCCCCAGTTGCGTACCTGCCACCATTTTTGAAACGGCCGGGGCTGCTTTAACTGCTGCTGATGTGGACGCTTTATTGCAAAATGATGAGATAAAGTACCTGAGTGAAATGATGAATTTTCCGGGTGTGTTGTTTGGAGATGAGGAAGTAATGACAAAAATCGCAGCAGCGAAAAAATACAATAAACCGGTGGATGGCCATGCTCCCGGATTACGGGGAGCAGATGCTAAAAAATATATTGAAGCAGGCATCAGTACCGATCATGAATGTTTTACCGCTGAAGAAGCGCTGGAGAAATTGCAATATGGCATGAAAATTTTAATCAGGGAAGGCAGTGCTGCAAAAAACTTTGAGGCATTGATTGATCTCCTAAATGACCATGCGGCTGAGATGATGTTTTGCAGTGATGACAAACACCCCGATAGTTTGGAGGCAGGTCATATCAATCAATTGTGTGCAAGGGCTGTTGCAAAAGGCATTGATGTTTTCAGCGTATTGCAGGCCGCCTGTATTAACCCTGTTTTGCATTATAAAATGGATGTTGGTTTGCTGAAGCAGGGCGATCCTGCTGACTTTATTTTGGTAGAGGACTTAGCGCATTTCAACGTGTTGCAGACTTATATCAATGGCATGTTGGTAGCAGAAAAAGGTAAGTCGTTAATTGATGGAAAAAAATCAGGCATCATTAACCAGTTTAATTGTGATGAGCAAACAGCCAGCGCATTTTCATACCCCTATTCAGGTGAAAAATCAATTTTCGTAATTGAAGCATTGGAAGGCCAATTGATCACAAATAAACTGGTGATGGAACCCATTACTATCAACAACGAAATAGTGAGTGATGTAAACAATGGTATTTTAAAAATGGTAGTGGTGAATCGGTACAAAAATGCACCGGTGGCGAAGTCTTTTGTAAAAAATTTTGGATTAAAACGAGGTGCCATTGCATCTACAGTTGCGCACGACAGTCATAATATAATAGCTGTTGGCGTAGATGATGAAAGTATTTGTAAAGCTGTAAACCTGGTAATAAGGGAGCGAGGCGGTGTAAGCAGCGTTTCAGAAAATAAAGAAATGATATTGCCCTTACCTGTAGGTGGTTTAATGAGCAATGAAGATGGTTACACGGTAGCTGCAGCCTACACCGCCATTGATAAAATGGTAAAAGATGAATTGGGCTCTACGCTTGCTGCCCCCTTTATGACATTGTCCTTTATGGCGCTGTTGGTAATACCACATTTAAAGCTAAGCGACTTTGGTTTATTTGATGGTGACCGCTTTGAGTTTATCAGTTAGTTTTTGCTCCCAATATTTTTATTGCTACGCTATCTGATCCTTTTGGTGCGAATTCCTTTGCTTTAAAATTAGCTGATTTTCCAGGTTCAATTTTATCATATATCGTTTCATTTGTTTTGATCAGCAAGGTGCCGGTCTTGCTATAGAAAGATAATTCCAACTCAACATCTTTATAAGTGCATACCTTGGCGATATTAAGCAATGTTCCTTTTACCACCGTTTGCCCAATCAGGTTGCGTTTATCCCGACTGTCTACCAGTAAAAAATTGGCCGGATTTTTCTTTTCCTTTTCTGCCAGTGTTTCTTTTGCCTGCTGGTATTTTTCTTTTTCGGAGGCGGCGTTACGTTCAGTATCATCGCAGGCAGATAATGTTAATAGAGAAATCAGAGCAATCCCGGTGAGTTTTTTCATTTTAAAATATTTATACAATAAAAATAATTAAAATTGAGTTGGTTTGTTAAAGTTCATTTGCAGGGCCGCCAGGCATGATGCAAATGATAATGTCCAGCCCGACCCTCTCGGTTTGACTGGGGCACGACTGGGTGGTGTAACCGGGGCGAAAGCTTGTGTATCGCTATACCGATTACTATGTTTTTACCTCATTATCCACCGATGCCCATTGCGCAGTATATTCCGAATATTTCGACTCAGATTTACATACCAAATGCAGCCTGTCTGGTCTGCATCACAATTAAATTTCAATTTTCAGATTTCACAATTTAGATTTGTAGTCATAGACACACAAAAATCTATTTAACACGATGATAATCAACCTAAGCGAGCAACATTCATTGGTAAGCAATTGGATGAGTGAATTAAGAGATAAAGACATTCAGACAGACTCAATGCGGTTTCGTCTTAATCTTGAACGAATCGGAGAGGTGGCCGCTTATGAAATCAGTAAAAAATTATCTTACGAAATAAAAGAAGTGACTACTCCATTTGGCACGGCGAATTGCAAAGTATTGCAGGCCCAGCCAGTATTAGCTACCATACTAAGGGCCGGTCTTGGCATGCACAATGGCCTACTCAATTATTTTGATAAGGCCGAAAATGCTTTTATCAGTGCTTATAGAAAACACTCCGCTGATGGGAGCTTCGAAATCAGTCTTGAATATATGGCCTGCCCTGAAATTGAAGGAAAAGTAATTATCATGAGCGACCCGATGCTTGCAACAGGAGCTTCTTTGGTAAAAGCCATAAAATATTTAAAAGATGAAGGTGAAATACAAGATTTACATATTGTATGCGCAGTTGCGTGTACAGTTGGACTGGAATATGTTATGAGAGCTCAGCCAAAAGCAACTATCTGGTGTGGTGATATTGATGATGAATTAACGGCAAAAGGATTTATTGTACCAGGGCTTGGTGATGCAGGCGACCTGGCGTTCGGACTAAAAATACAATAACTACGATGGATCCGTGGCCCAATTGAACAAAGATTAGTGCTTCAGCGAATACCGGGTTCTTATGTTGGGTATTGTGCAAAAGAGGTTGTAACCAAAATACCCAAATTTGGCCTGTGTTTGATACACCATACAGGAAATCCGTTGATATCAATGGTTCTGGAACAATTAGATATTAATGTAGTATACATATCATACACTACTTTTTTTAAAATATTTCTTCCGAAACGATTGATTTTACTGGTAGTGTATAAAATGGCAGTCAAATTTGGGTAAATATGAAATAAAAAATTATTTCATTGCAGCATTTTACCCCAAATCCCTATCTTTAATGTCAAGAATTACTACAATGATGAGAAAATTATTTATTTTAACCGGAGCTCTTTTGTTTTCCCTTTTTATACATGCACAGGACCCTCATTTTTCGCAGTTTTTTTCCTCCCCGTTAACATTAAACCCAGCATTTACCGGGAAATTTGATGGTCAGTTAAGACTTGCCGCCAATCATCGGGACCAATGGCCATCTATTCCTAAAGCCTATGTGACCACTACCGGTTCGGTGGATTTTGGTATATTAAAAACAAAAGTACCAGATGGTGACGTTTTTGGGATTGGCTTTTCGGGATTGAGCGATCAAAGTGCAGATGCTGCTTTAAAACTAAACTATGGTTCGGTTTCTATGAGCTACCATAAAGCCTTAGACGAAAACGGGTACAACACCATCGGAGCCGGATTTCAGGCTACTTACAGCAGTGCTATTTTAGATTTCACAAAACTTACTTTTGAAGATCAGTTAACGCAAAACGGGTTTACCGGCACCACGCTCGAAAATCTAAATAACGGCAGTAATCAAAATTTTGTAGATGTAAATGCGGGTCTCCTATATTCTGGCTCAAGCGATGGAATTAATAACTATTATCTCGGGGCATCAGTTTATCATATCAACAGACCTAATCTTAGTTTTATCGACAAAGTTTGGAATCTTTCACCCCGGATAACCATTCATGGTGGTGGCTCATTTCCAGTGTCAGAAATATTATCTGTAAATGCGTCTGCCATTCACCAGATTCAAAACAAAGCCAGTGAAACACTCGTTGGTGCAGCTTTGTCAGCAAATTTAAATGGCGATGCAGGTAATCCAAGCAGTGTATATTTTGGCTCATGGATTCGTTTCAAAGATGCCATCATTCCCTATGTCGGTATTGAGGTAGGTGGTCTCAGAATTGGAGCAAGTTATGATATCAATACCTCTGGCCTTAAAGCCGCAACCCTAAGCAGGGGAGGCTCGGAGTTTTCTATTATTTACATTAAGCGGGCAACTCAAACCAAAGGTATTCCCTGCCCCAAATTTTAAGCAACACTTTCTACTGCTAATTATTCATTTAATCGTGTGCTCCACATAAAAGAAACACATCGTTTTTTATATTCAATAGAAAAGATTTCGTTTTTATTTCAAATGTGATTTGGTATTTCCATATTGTTAAAAACAGGAAGACCATTGATCAACCATTTCATTCCCCGACAATGATGAATGCGATCTCAGATTCATTTATAATTTTGTCCTATCCAACTAAACGATTGTTTTAACTTATTAAAAAAATCACATGTCTAAAGTAACTTTCTGTTTGGTGCTGACATTACAAATTGCTGTTTCAACATTGGCCCAACAAAAGCCTTATACAGAACAACACCGTCCACAATTTCACTTTTCCCCACCGGCAAACTGGATGAACGACCCCAATGGAATGGTTTATTATAAAGGAGAATATCATCTGTTTTATCAATATTACCCGGATAGTACGGTTTGGGGGCCGATGCATTGGGGGCACGCCATCAGTAAGGATTTAACGCATTGGAATAATCTGCCGGTAGCACTGTATCCAGATTCAATTGGTGATATTTTCTCGGGTAGCATAGTTGTAGATCACAATAATACAAGCGGTTTTCAACAGGGGGACGAAAAAACATTGGTGGCCATTTTTACTTATCACAACATGGCCATGGAAAAGGCAGGTAAAATTAATTTTCAAACACAGGGGGTTGCATACAGCACAGATAAAGGACACAACTGGAAAAAATACAACCAGAATCCGGTGCTTAAAAATCCAGGGACGAAAGATTTTCGTGATCCTAAAGTATCGTGGCTGGAGAAATATAAAAAATGGGTAATGACCCTGGCAGTTGGTAATGAAATACATTTTTACGTTTCCAAAAATTTAAAAGACTGGAGCTTTTCCGGCAAATTTGGTTTGGAGGAAGGTAGCCATGGTGGCGTATGGGAATGCCCTGATTTGATAGAAATGAAGGTAGGCGTTGGAAAAGAAACCAAGTGGGTTTTACTGGTAAGTATTGGCTCAGGTGCTACAAATGGCGGTAGCGGCACACAATATTTTGTGGGGAATTTTGATGGCAAGACATTCAAAAATGACAATTCCAAAGAGACAATTTTATGGGTGGATTATGGCTGTGATAATTACGCTGGTGTTACCTGGAGCAATACCAACCGCCACTTATTTTTAGGTTGGATGAGCAACTGGCAATATGCACAGACGGTACCAACAAAAAACTGGAGAAGTGCCATGACGATACCGAGAGAATTGGCGCTACAAAAAACAAATGATGGTGTGCGCCTTTTTTCTATTGTAGTTAAGGAAATGGAATCACTCAGGAAATCCAGTGTGCCGTTGAATATTCAACAAAATAAGGCGTATCCATTTTCATTGGGTGAACTAACAATAACCATTGATTTAACCCAAAGCAATGCTGAAGAATTTAGAGTTGAATTTAGAAATGCGTTGGATGAAAAAATTAAAGTTGGCTATATAAAATCCAGCAACCAGTTTTACATCGATCGAACCAAGTCAGGTGACACAACGTTCTCCGATAAATTCCCGGCCATACATTATGCACCACGGCTCTCAAAAGAACTGCAACTAAGTATGCATATTTTTATAGATCATTCGTCTGTAGAATTGTTTGCTGATAAGGGGAGTGTGGCAATGACTGACATCTTTTTTCCAAATCAAAATTACAATCAATTTCAATTGTATAGTGAATCGGGCAAAGTAAAACTGATCAGCGGAAAATTGTTTGAATTGAAATCGATCTGGTGATAGACATACTTGAGCCGCAACCGGCAAAATAAATTAATTCACTGGCTTCCCACTTACATATTTATTTCCCTTTATGTAAAAACGATAAGGCAATAACGCATCTGCACCTGCATACCCGACCCCTATCCGTTTACTGCTTCCAATGTTGGTTTCATCCAATTCAAAGTTGTCTCCAGCTATAAAAATAGTCTGCTGCAATAAATTAATACCCGAATGGATTTTACGAATTCCCCGCGCTTTACCAACATTACCCGGCCCCCTTGTTAAAGTTTTATCCAGTGCTTTTTTACCTGTTCTTAGTAGCATGGTTTCAACGCCGCCAATGGGTTCAACAGCCCTTATCAAAACAGCATCTGGAATGTCCTTTTCATTGGTTACTACATTGAACATTTGATGTATACCATAACATATATAAATATAACCAGTACCCGCAGTTGCATACATGTGTTCATTGCGTGCAGTTCGCTTACCCGCCCAGGCATGAGATGCGCTATCAGTAAAACCTATGTATGCTTCTGTTTCTACGATTCTACCGCTTGTGACAATACCTTCCAGATTTGTGGTAAGAATTTTGCCCAGTAACTCCTTTGCAATTTGCAGTACGTTTTTCCGCTTATAAAAATCAATCGTTAACTTTTTCAACTATCTTGTATTTTTAACGGTAAAATTAATTTTTCAGTTTCACTTTTCTATTTGATGGTGTATATTTTTATTGCTGGTATCATTTGGTGAAGTGTTAATAAAAAGCAACATTAAACAAAAATGAACACATACGACTAAGGCCACTAATCATGAATGTTTCAACATGCTAAAAGATATCATCATTTCCATACAGTCTTATTACCAGGCTCACCAGTTTATAGTGAAGCATCGATTGTGGAAATGGATTTTAATACCTGGCCTTATTTACGCTCTACTATTTTGCGCAGGAATTTACTTATTCTGGATCAGCAGTGGCAATGCCATTGACTACCTTTTATCCATTTCTGGTTTAAAGAAGTGGATGATCACCATGGAAGGTAGCTGGTTAAAATTCCTTTTTATCTTTGGCCAGATCATTCTTCAACTGGTGTTAATCTTATTCTACTTTTCATTGTTCAAATACCTTTTCCTGATTATTGGATCGCCTTTGTTTGCATATCTGAGTGAAAAAACGGAAGCCATCATGGAGAACAAGGATTTCCCTTTCAGCTTTGCACAATTTATAAAGGATGTGGGCCGCGGCATTAAACTGGCAATTCGAAATGCATTGTGGCAAACGGTGTACACGGTCTCCATTTTGATTCTATCATTCATTCCGTTTTTCGGGTGGTTTACTCCCCTATTTGCATTATTGATTGAATGCTATTATCTGGGCTTTTCGATGCTGGATTACAGTTGCGAAAGAAATAAATTATCTACCTCACAAAGTGTAGCATTTATCAGCAGACATAAAGGATTGGCCATTGGTAATGGCATTGTTTTTTACCTGATGCACCTTGTAGTGATTGTAGGCTGGATATTGGCACCTAGCTATGCTGTAATAGCAGCAACCATCAGCATGTACAAAACAAAGGAGTAGCAGAATTAAAAGTTGAATTGTTGAATTGATTAATTGTTGCATTGATCAGTATCAATATAGTTTTCCATTCTGCTACCTGGTTATAAAATCAGCCAATGTTACCAATAAAAAAAGACATGGAGGCTGAAAGCGAACAGCAACCCAGCAATACAACAATCCAATAATCTAACAATCAACCATCCAACAACTTAACATTACAATGAGTAAAATATATTTAGTTCCATCCGTATTAGACGAATTGGCTATTCACACCATTCCAACTTATATCATTGATGCCGTAAAAGATTGCGAGGTAATCTTTGCTGAAAATGAGCGAACTACCCGCCGATTTTTAAAAAGCATTTGCAAAGAAATTGTAATTGATAACTATGAATGGTTTACCATTCATAAAGCCGAGGAAGAACAAAAAAACAGTTTCCGCCAAAAGATTAAGGAAGGTAAAAATATAGCCATCATTAGTGAGGCCGGTTGCCCCGGCATTGCGGATCCGGGACAAATACTGATTGAACTGGCACAGCTATTAAATGTAACAGTAAAACCTTTGGTAGGGCCGAGTTCAATTTTACTGGCGTTAATGGCTAGTGGTATGAATGGCCAGCAGTTTGAATTTTCCGGCTACCTTCCAATCGACATAAGTGAGCGGACAAAGGCATTGAAAGAAATGGAGTTGACATCACAAAAAAAACACAGCACGCAGATATTTATTGAAACGCCCTATCGAAATAATCAAATAATTGAGACGTTATTGAAAACCTGTAAGCCCACCACAAAACTTTGTATTGCTGCAGAACTGACCGGAGCAAACGAATTTGTAAAAACAAAAACAATCGCCGAATGGCAAAAAGAAAAAAACGACTTTCATAAAAAGCCGGTTATATTTTTATTGCAGGCGATCTGATCTATCGGACAATTGGTTTCATACTAACGATTTTATCTACTATGTATACACTAAATCCACGCCATGGTAAAGTACCTTTAAATTCCTGGTAATGCAAATCAAAATAATTGCCACTATTGTTCATTAAAATATTAGCAATACTGTCGTTGGTAACGGAAAATTCAAACTCGTAGGATTGAACACTACCGATTGCCTTTGATCGCAAACCCGACTGGATGAGTTTGCCCTCATAGGTTTTAAAAACATTACCTTTTTTTACGACGTAATTTAGTTCGCCCGATTTTACACCTTCGCCAAATACGTATAAATAATGCCACCAAAAAAAGAAGCCTCCAAATAATAACACTAAAAAGGTAAACCACCCAAGAAACTTTTTAAATCCACTTGACTTTCTAGGAGCTGTATTTAGGAATTTATTTTCTTCCATAATTTTTTATTTGCAAGATAATTATAATCCGTACTTATCCACTAAATAAATAAACGCTGCCATGTTCAATGCACCCATGTTCAGTTCTCTTCTGCTCACATTTTCAAAAACATCAGTGGCTGCATGGTGAATGTCAAAATACCGCTGACCGTCAGGCGAAAGGCCCGACAGCGCAGCACCGATTGCTCTTAACGGGCCAATATCAGCACCGCTTCCTCCTGCCTTTAATGAATAAACGCCATAAGGATAAAAGAGGTCTTTCCATTGCTGCACTTTTTCAATCTGGTCGGCCCGCATCTCTAGTGAAAATCCACGGGGTGTAAATCCACCCGCATCACTTTCCAAACCAAACACATGTTTTTCGTTATTCAATTTAGCCAGTTCCAGATACTTGGCGCCACCACGTCCACCATTCTCTTCATTCATAAACATCACTGCCCTGATGGTGCGTTTGGTGGCTCCATTCGCTTTCAATACCCTTAATACTTCAATGCTCTGCACACAACCTGCGCCGTCATCTTGTGCGCCTTCTGCCAAATCCCAACTATCCAGATGACCACCTACGGTAATAATTTCTTTGGGAAATTCAGTACCCCTTATTTCGCCCACTACATTAAAAGAGGGTGCATCCGGAAGCATTGTACTGGTATTGCGAAAATAGGCGGTTACCTGCACCTTCTTCATCAATTGTTTACTAAGCCAAATTGCATTATTCGTACTAATGGCTACAGCAGGTATTTTAGGAAAAGAATCATTATAGATAGTTACGCCGGTATGCGGGAAATCATCCGGGTTGCTCGCCAGAGAACGCACCATTACTCCAATTGCCCCATAGCTTGCAGCTTTGGAAGGACCGCTGGTTCTGGATCTTCCGCTTTCTCCATACGCACTAAATGTAGTGATGTAAGTAGGATTCATTTCAAAATTGAAGAAAACAATTTTACCCTTTATACCAGCCTTACCTAGTTGATCCAGTTCTGCAAAACTTCTTACTTCAATTACGGAAGCTGAAATACCTTTTTTACCCGTTCCCTCAGAATTTCCCAAGGCGCATAAATTAAGATTATGCTTTGCTCCGCCAGCTACTTGTATAAAGCCTGTTTCCTTTTCCCCTCTTACCCAATGTGGCACCATGCAAGGTTGAAGATAAACGGTATCTGCACCCGCTTCTTTTAGCATTCTGGCGGTCGCCTCTACCGCTTTTTGGGCGCCAATGCTACCACTCAATCTTGGACCAACCTTTTTACACAGGTACCTTAAATTCTCATAAGCCTGTCCATTGATCAATACATCATTCGCAATTTTTCTGATCGCAATGGAATCTTCCGTTTGCGCCATCGAAACAACGGCGCCCAAAACACCTAAAACAGTTGATACAATTTTTTTAGTCATCATTACATTTATATTAATAAACTTAAAGATTTAAATGTAATACATAAACGGAAGATGTCAGCAACAATAATTCGGTAACTTGCACCAATTTTATTAATAGCTTTCTTGTTTAAAAATACAGTATGAATATTGCGATTGTTTGTTACCCAACGTTTGGTGGTAGTGGCGTGCTAGCTACAGAGTTAGGAAAGGCCCTTGCCGATAAAGGTCACAATATACATTTTATCACTTACCAGCAACCTGTTCGGTTAAGCCATTTTCATACCAACATATTTTATCATGAAGTGAGGGTTCCAACCTATCCATTGTTTGATTATCCGCCTTACGAAACTGCTTTGGCCAGCACCATGGTAGACGTTATTACCAACAATAACATCCAGTTGCTTCATGTGCATTATGCCATTCCACATGCATCTGCGGCTTATATGGCCAAACAGATATTGGCAAAAGAAGGGAAAAGAATTCCGGTAATTACAACCTTACACGGAACCGATATCACGCTGGTAGGACGGGATAAAACCTATCGCCCAGTGGTAACTTTTTCCATGAATGAAAGTGATATCCTTACCGCAGTATCAGACAATCTCAGAGCAGAAACCTACAAAAATTTTGATATTGAAAAAGACATTGAGGTGATTCACAATTTTGTGGATGTAAAGCGTTTTAATAAAAAGCCGATTGATGCCTTTAAAAAATTAATAGCACCCAATGGCGAAAAAATCATTGTGCATGCCAGTAATTTTAGAAAGGTAAAAAGAGTGGAAGATGTAGTAAAAGCATTTTTGCTGATCAATGAAAAGATGCCCTCCAAATTATTATTATTGGGAGATGGGCCGGAACGTTCGCCCATCGAAGCTGATGCAAGGAATAGCAACGCATGTGATGCCATTAAATTTTTAGGCAAACAAGAGCAAATGGAAGATATATTGCCCATTGCTGATTTGTTTTTGTTGACCAGCGAATATGAAAGCTTTGGGTTGGCTGCATTGGAAGCCATGGCTGCGGAAGTGCCGGTAATATCAACCAATGCGGGTGGATTACCAGAAATTATTATCAATGGAGACTGTGGCTATATGAGCAATGTAGGGGATGTAGAAGACATGAGTAAAAATGCACTACACATTTTACAGGATAAAGAAACGCATGACCGCTTTAAAGCAAGTGCATTGGCACAGGCAAAAAGATTTGACATTGACAACATTGTTCCTCAATACGAAAAACTGTACCAGCGATTGATATAAAAATTAACGACGTCTGAGCCAACCCTCCGGATTAAGGTTACCTCGTTCATTACTAATTATAAGATCAATGGATCCTATTCCTTCATCGTTGGGTGCTACCCTGCCTAGCACTTGCCCGGTGCGGATGGCTTGCCCTCTGGAAATAGTGATACCAGATAAATTACTGTAGGTAGTAAAGTATGCTCCATGTTTTAATATCACCACCTGCATGTTTTCAATATTGGTTACTGATGAAACCTCACCATCAAACAGTGCTTTTACAGGTGTACCGATGTCACTTCCGATTGTGATACCGGGATTATCAACCGTAACACCAAGCTCTTCTAACTTTTGAGGGCCAAAACGCATCATCATATAACCCTTTTCAACTGGCCATGGCAATGAACCACGGTTACTTATAAAGTTTGCATTCAGTTTTACATCTGCAGCGCTCCCCAACAATATACTTTCTTCTTTTACCGGAGACGTTATGCTTTTATTGGGTTTTGTAACAGCAGACTTGGGTGCCACATTTCCTTTTGCCTTACTATCTGCAATATCTTTCTTCTCGTCTGCATCACGTTTTAGCTTTTCGGCTTTTGCTTTTTCAAGTGCTTCTCTTCGGGCTATATCCTGGGCTCTTTTGATAGCTGCAGCAATTGCATTGCTCACCTTCTGCATTTGCTTTCTCTTGGCGGCAATCTGGTTATTCAATTCTTTACCTTGTGCTTTTAATTTGGCCAACAATTGATTTTTTTCCTCCTGTTGCGATTCAAGTACACCTAATTCCTTGCTTTGGGTCTGCAATACAACACTTTTCTTTTTCTTATTTCCGCTTAACTCATCAATCCGGTCCTTTAAAAGAGATTGAGTCCGCAGAATATTATCTCCCTGCATCTCCCGATAATTTCTATAACTTTTTAAATAGGTAATTCGCTTAATGGCATCATTGAAATTGGATGAAGAAAAAATGAAGTTTAAAAAATCTGTATTACTGCGGGTCTTGTAGGCATACACCATGCTCTTGGCATATTCCTGCTTTAACGTATCTAATAAAAGCTGCAATTTATTTACATCCTTTTGCGACTTAACAATATTGTTATCCAGTAAATTAATATCCTTGCTGATATTTTCAATTACGCTACCCTGCAGATTAAGCTTCCGGTTTAACAAGGTTAGTGTTACCAGGTTTTCCTTTGTGTTTTTTTTATTTTTATCCAGTAACTGCTGGGCCTGCTCAATCTCCCGCTTTAATTGCTGGCGCTCCCTTTCCAACTCCTGCTGACCGGTCGCTTGCGCCATCAACGAAGTACTAAAAAGAAAAGATACCAATGAAAAAAGAAATACTTTAACCATGTGATGGTTTTACAGGATTAATAATTGTACTCATTTGGAAGATCATCATGTCACGACCTTTTGTTATATCGTCTTACTTAGATATGTCATCGTGATGCTAACAATTTGCTCCAAAATAATTAAACGCAAACGACATCTAAAAGTGTACCATCATGATCTTTGCAAATAACGCCTACTTGCGTTTATAATTGGCCGGAATAATGAAAGAGATGGACAAATCTTTGTTAAACTCGTATTGCTTATAATTGAGCTTGATGTCCAGCTTGTTTTTTTCTGACACGGTAATTGCCCGGTATGTAGAAAATGGTAATCCATTATTACTTTCATATTCTCCGTAAGTAATATCGGCTGTTCTGTTTCGGGTAACATTTACATCATCTAGTTTACTATGCACCAATAATCGATCGCCTTTATTGATGGTGAGCAAATGTTTGAAATATTTCCCAATGGTTGCCAGCAAAACTTTAGATTCCGTTTCTTTATAAGAGATAACGCTATCCTCAAAAAAGACAGGATTGCCCACAAACAAATTTTGAAGCGTTTTTAGGTCGAATGGAATTTCGGTTATTTCCTGCAAAAAGTCTATCGACCTCATTTTGACTTCTTTATTAATTTTATCCAACACAAACACACTATCCTTATTTATTAAAATTCTAAATGCCTCTATGTTAAAAACTGTTGCATATCCTGATACCCATACCAGACTATCTTTTAAGATCCGTACATAAGCAGTAATATTTGGTTGCTTACCTTTTCCGTCTTCATATTCTACTTTAATCTTTGCGGAAAAGGTTTTAAAATCAATCTGCTTTTTATGTATTTCTGCTACCGAGTTCTTTATTAGCAGGAGTGAATCATCGTTAAATGGATTACTGATGTGAACAGATGTGGTATCTTTTTTTTCAACGGAAGCTTGTATTTTTTTTGCTGTTTTACAACTATCTGCAAATAGCAAAACCAAAAGAGGAAAAAATATCGAGGAAATAAATCCAGTTTGATTGTTTGAAGATGTCATTTTTTGTTCAGTTGTTTATTGTTTACCGGTATGGCCAAAACCACCCTCACCACGAAGGGTATCATTCAATTGGTCTACTAAATACAGTTCCGCTTTTTCCACCCTGGCAATCACCATTTGTGCAATACGATCTGCATGATGAACTGCTTGTGATTCGTTACTGAGGTTAATCAAAATCACTTTAATTTCACCTCTGTAATCACTATCAATGGTGCCGGGCGTATTCAAACAAGTAATACCCTGTTTTACAGCCAAACCGCTCCGGGGCCTTATTTGTGCCTCATAATTATCCGGTAACTGGATGAATAAACCCGTAGGAATCAACATGCGTTCCAAAGGCATCAATGTTACCGTTGCTTCCAGGTTGGCCCTTAAATCCATACCAGCAGAGCCCTCCGTTGCATATGCAGGTAATGCATTGGCAGACTTATTTACAATATTGACTACTATTTTTTGCATGGCCGCAAAGGTAATGATGTATGCTGAAAAAAAGGATTGAAGATCATAAACCAGAATGAGTGATGGTTTTACAAACATTTCTCAATGTGACTAGCAACCAACATAGAGTAGTCAAATCCATGTTTAAAAAACTTACATGAGTAACGGTGGTCTTTGATGTTCAGATGTTCGTTTCATCGGGGAAAATGATCCCCAATCATTCGATCGTCACCATCTAATATCCACTAATGAAAACTGCGTATCACCGTTCTATTCATTCACTAAATAATTAAATTTAATTGCAGTTCCACTCATTGCTCATTTTTCTGTAGCAAAATACTGGCATAGGCCACAAGCCCTTCTTCCCTTCCTACAAAGCCCATCTTTTCGGTGGTGGTTGCTTTAATAGAAACATCTGTTATTTGCAAGCAAAGTATTTGGGCAATCACTTGCTGCATTTGGGGAACGTAATCTTTAATTTTTGGAGATTGCAGACAAAGCGTACTATCAATATTCACAATACCAAATCCGGCCTTCCTAACCAGGTTGAAACTTTGCCCGAGTAATATCTTGCTATCTATATTTTTTAAAGAGGCATCAGTATCCGGAAAATGGACCCCAATATCCCCTAAACAGGCAGCGCCCAACATGGCATCGCATATTGCGTGTAATAAAACATCAGCATCACTGTGTCCCAACGCTCCTTTAGGATGATCAATTTTAACACCTCCCAACCAAAATTCCCTGTCATCTACCAACTGATGAAAATCAATACCAAAGCCAATTCTCAAACTCATATTGTATTATTTATGACAAATGTACGATAGTATAAAACTAAAAAAGCGTTCCGGTTTTAGCGGAACGCTTTTGATCAAAGGATTGTTAACTATTTTTCCCCTGCTTCGCCCAAATCAAATACCAGGCTAAAGCGCAATGTATTCGACAAAGGGTTGCGATTGATACCATTGCCGGAAGGAATCAAATAGGAAAAGTTTAATCCGAATGTGTTGTATTTTAAACCTGCGCCTGCAGTAAAGTATTTCCGATTGCCCTTAGTTGGATTTTCGTAAAAATATCCAGCCCTTAAGGCAAATTGATTTTGATACCAAAACTCAGCACCCAGTGAAGCCTGCACTTCTTTCAATTCTTCAGAAAAACCTCCGGCTGCATCGCCAAATGAACTGAACCAACTACCAACGACACCCTTGTTTCGATAATTAACCAACCCAATACTATCACCGACAAGTGGCGGTGTTGGTACCAATAGTTTATGTACATCTAAGCCAAAAGTTATTTTACTGGTTTCGTCGATGGCTTTCGTGTAAGCAATACCCAAACCAAGATCGGCAGGTATATAATCCCTTTGAGTGGCGTCGCTTGTGTATGAAATTTTCGTACCCAAATTGCTTAGGGCAATTCCATAATTTAAACCGGAACCATCTTCCTTAATGCCGTTGTGAAATAAGCTTAAATCAGCCGAAACTGCCGAGCCTGCTTTGTATGAAACACCATTAATTGTTCCACTGGCAAGATTGGAGTTGATATACCGCAACCCTATTCCCAACGATAATGACGTAGATAATTTACGTGAATAACCTGCATCAAATGCAAACTCACGTGGGCGAAACGAAATTAAATCATTACCAAGATTATCTGTAAACTGTATGTTTCCCAGACTGAAATACCGCAGAGAACCCGAGATTGCCTGATCTTCATCAATTTTGTAATAGCCTGATACGGCAGCGAGGTAAACATCATTTAACCCAAGGTCTTTTAACCAGGGTGTATAGGTAATTGCCAGCCCCCCCTGATTGGTATTGAAGGGCGTTTTGGCAAGATTCCAAAATGCTGAATTGGCATCCGGCGCAGTTGCAATACCCACATCACCCATACCACCACTGCGGGCATCCGGGGAAATTCTTAAAAAAGGAACTGCTGAAGTAACTACATTTATCGTATTGGCCTGGGCGTTCACAATGCTGGTTGAACCTCCTAAAAATAGTGTCAACGCAGTTAATTTAATCATTGCATGTTTCATTATACTATTTGTCTTAGTTAGGTAGACGTTGAATCAATAAAATAAATTTTTGCTTTACGATAATTTGTAAAAGTAATTGATTTCTTTAAGACTGAAATTAAGTTGCGGGGTAAGCACGAAAAATGATACCTGTGTTAAGTAAATATTTTGCATGATTGATCAATTCTAAAAAAAATCATCTTCCTTTTTCTACTTCCTTCACTAAATAAAAGAAACGCCAATTAGTAGGCATTATTGCTCAAAAAAGCAATTCCGGATAGTGTCAAATTTTCATTTTTCAAGTCAGTTGACTTGCAGTTAGAAAGATACTTTATCAGGAGAAATAAATTTTATTGCCATGGGTCGGAAAGATACCTTGACTTGAGTAAGCTGGAAATAACACCAGCGTGGGGATTCTTATTCCTTTTATATTGCATCCTATACTTTTGGAATAAAATTTCAACTTAAAATTAAAGAATTTTGAAATAAAACAATTTTTAGACTTCTTCGGCGTTTTGAGTTAGAATGATAATCTGTTTTTGTTCCGTACAACAAAATGCTAACCTTTAGCTAAATTGACTAAAAACATATCGCCATTTCAAGGCTGTCTGATGTAAAGTATTTATATTCGCAGTTGAGTAACCCCATTACGCAATAATTAAGAAAACCTTTCGTTAAACAAGTTGCAAAACGAACGCACATGCAAAAAATAATTTCAGTAAAAAATTTAATTGTTCTTACCGCCGTACTTTTCTCTTTTGGATCGTGTAAAAACGGGGGCATTTTTGGTAAGAAAACCACCAAGTCGTCTGTTACCGGATGGAACTATGATGACAAGAACATGGGGAACTACCATGTAGCTAAAATGAAATATCCCAAAGCCGGCCCGGGACTGATTTTTGTTCAGGGTGGTACATTTGTAATGGGCGCCAAAGAGGATGATGTAATGGGCGACTGGAATAATATCCCAAAGCGTGTAACCGTTCCTTCGTTCTTTATCGACGAAACAGAAGTTGCTAACGTACACTATCGTGAATATATTTACTGGCTTGAAAATACGTTTAGTGGTGATACCGCAATAATGGCGAAAGCATTACCCGACACATTGGCCTGGCGTGAAGAGTTAGCCTACAATGAGCCTTATGTGGATTATTACTTCCGTTATCCTGCCTACAACTACTATCCTGTAGTGGGTGTTTCCTGGTTGCAAGCGCATGACTTTTGTATCTGGAGAACAGACCGGGTGAATGAATTGAACTTGATTTCGAAAGGATATCTTAAAAAAGATTTTGCCAAAAAAGAAATGAGAGGTGGTGGTTCCGAAGGTTCGTTCAACACAGATGCTTACCTGATGAATCCTGAGTTAATTCAAGGAAGGGCTAAGCCAAAAAAATCTGAATTAAAAGATGTAAGTGGTAAACCAAGGTCAACGGTTAGAATGGAAGATGGTATTCTAAACATGGGTTATCGCCTGCCAACTGAAGCAGAGTGGGAATATGCAGCTTATGGTTTGTTAGATCAAAATCCGAATGCTCGTAAAAAAGAAGGTAAAACAGGAGAAGAATTAATATCAAACCAACAAATGTACGCCTGGAGTAATAATCCAAATGGCTTAAGAGATAACAGAAGAGGGAGCTGGCAAGGAAAGTTTTTAGCCAACTTCAAACGTGGCAGTGGTGATAACATGGGGGTTGCCGGTGGATTGAATGACCGTTCTGCAATTCCAGGTAATATCAAAGCCTTTTATCCCAATGCATTTGGTGTGTATAATATGAGTGGCAACGTAGCTGAGTGGGTTCAGGATGTTTACAGACCTTTAACGCCTTCAGATGGAGAAGACTTTAACTATTTCAGAGGTAATAAATTTCAGAAATTCTATAAAAATAGTGGTGGTGAATTTGAAAGAGATTCATTGGGCCGTTTGAAGAAAGCTGATATTAGTGATGAAGAAGTTAAAAACCGCCGCAATTACCAACACAACAATGCTCTTGGATATATGGATGGTGATTCATTAAGCGGTTCGTCTTACGCATCAGGTAATACTACATTAGTGAGTGATAAATCAAGGGTGTTCAAAGGAGGAAGCTGGAACGACAGGCCATATTGGTTATCACCAGGTGCCCGCAGGTTCTTAGATGAAGATCAATCATCAAGCACAATCGGTTTCCGTTGCGCACAAACCTATATGGGTTCGCCGGAAGGTCCTGGCTTTAAAGAAGGAAATATTTTTGGAAAGCGCAAACAGAATAGCAGAAAGAAATAATTACAAACTTTATAATTGAATCAAACCCTTCAGCTTTTAGTTGAAGGGTTTTTTATTGCCTGGTCGATTCTAAAAGAAAGAAAGAGCATTCATTTATCCGGCAGTAACAATGCAATCATCCACTTAAATGATCTAACCGGCTATAAAACTATTTTTTACTTCCCCGGCCATTATAACCAGAAGTTATGCAGTTCTACCTTATTTTTGAACTATGCAAATACAGGATTTATATACCATATTTATTCAACACCCCTCTGTTCAAACTGATACGAGAAAGTTAAAGACGGGAGATTTATACTTTGCGTTGAAAGGCCCTAATTTTAATGGCAACCTGTTTGCCAAACAAGCACTAGATGCTGGTGCAGCCTACGCCATTGTTGACGAGCCGTTGGATTTTTTGGATGAAAGGCTTATTACAACCAACGACACCTTGCAAGCGTTACAGGATCTGGCAAAATACCACCGGCAGCAATTTACCATCCCTTTTATTGCCATTACGGGAAGCAATGGTAAAACCACCACCAAAGAGTTGATCAACCAGGTACTCTCCAGCACTTACAAAACCTATACTACTAAAGGAAATCTAAATAACCATATTGGCGTTCCGCTTACCATTCTTTCTATACAGGGAGATGCTGAAATAGCTGTAATAGAAATGGGTGCCAATCATCAGAAAGAAATTGAAGGCTATTGTGAGTATACGATGCCCACCCATGGCATCATTACCAATTGTGGAAAGGCACATCTGGAAGGATTTGGTGGTGAAGAAGGTGTAAAAAAAGGCAAGGGAGAATTGTTTCAATATTTAAATACAAATGGCGGAACGGCTTTCATAATGAATGATTATGAATACTTACGAACAATGAGCACCGGCATTGCCAGAATAAATACTTATGGAACTACTGATGCTGATATTACAGGTGTTGCAGATTCATCCGTAGAATTTTTGCAGGTGCAAATGACCAGTGGAACAGAAATCCGGAAAATAGCTACAAACCTTGTTGGAGAATACAATCTGCCCAACGTGCTGGTGGCCGTGGCTATTGGAAAATATTTTGATGTACCGGAAGCATCCATTCAATTCGCTTTGGAAAATTATGTACCATCTAACAGCAGATCGCAATTGATTGAAAAGGACAGCAACAAGATAATTTTAGATGCCTACAACGCTAATCCTACCAGCATGAAAGCAGCCATTGAGAATTTTGCAAAAATGGAAGGTGCTGATAAAGTTTTAATGCTGGGTGGAATGATGGAATTAGGAGATGAAAGCATGAAAGAACATGAGGTAATTTTGAACCTGATCAATGAATATAGCTGGAAATCGGTGGTGCTGGTTGGCGGCGATTTCGGTAAGATAACTCATCGCTATACCTATTTTGATAATTCAACAGCAGCAGCAGAATGGCTACAACAACAACATTTTACCAATACCAAATTGCTCATAAAAGGGTCCCGTAGTATGCAAATGGAAAAGGTGATGATTTAGGCAATGTCAACTTACAGCGTATCGGTTGCCTGCGTTCAATACCAACGCAAATTTTAACCCGTTACCCCGTGGTAAGAGAAGATTTCGGGAAGCCAGTGGTAAAAATTTCTTATTCAGTTTGGATGGAGTCTACAAACTAATTATTTAGGTACTGCTGTAATTCGGCATCTGTTTTTATCAATACATCCCGCACTTTACTACCTTGGTTTGGCCCCACAATACCTGCTGCTTCCAACTGGTCCATAAGTCTGCCTGCCCGGTTGTAACCCAACTTCATCCTGCGTTGCAATAAAGAGGTGCTACCGCTTTGACTGGCAACAATTAAACGTGCTGCATCTTCAAACAGGACATCTTTTTCATTTAGATCAAAATCCTTTCCTTCCATTTCTTTTTCATCCATATATTCCGGCAAAAGAAAAGCCTGAGCATAGCCACGCTGGCTGCCAATAAAATCAACCACTTTATCTACTTCGGGGGTATCCACAAAAGCACACTGCAAACGAACAAGCTCCCCATTATAACTGATCAGCATATCCCCTTTCCCAATCAATTGTTCTGCTCCACCTGCATCCAAAATGGTACGGCTATCAATCTTGCTACTAACCTTAAATGCAATTCTCGCCGGAAAGTTGGCCTTGATTGTACCGGTAATAATATTCACACTTGGGCGCTGGGTTGCGATGATTAGATGGACTCCTACCGCTCTTGCTAACTGAGCCAACCGGGAAATCGGTATCTCTACTTCCTTACCGGCAGTCATGATTAAATCTGCGAACTCATCTACTACCAGCACAATAAATGGTAAAAACTGATGGCCCTTTTCGGGATTTAGTTTTCTAGCTACAAACTTCTCATTGTACTCTCTGATATTGCGACAACCTGCTTCCTTTAACAGGTCGTAGCGGTTGTCCATTTCTATACACAATGCATTCAATGTATGCACTACTTTTTTGGTATCAGTGATGATCGCATCTTCTTCTCCCGGCAATTTTGCCAAAAAATGTTTCTCAATTGTTTTGTAGATACTCAGCTCCACCTTTTTAGGATCTACCAAAACAAACTTCAATTGCGATGGATGCTTTTTATATAATAGCGAAACAAGAATCGCATTGAGTCCTACCGATTTACCTTGACCGGTAGCGCCCGCCATCAGCAAATGCGGCATACTGGCGAGATCCACAATAAAGTTTTCATTATCAATTTTTTTACCAATGGCAATGGGCAGGGAAAAATTATTATTCTGGAATTTTTCTGACGACAGCAGGGTACGCATGCTTACGATGGTCTTCTTTGCATTGGGCACTTCAATACCAATGGTACCTTTTCCCGGAATGGGGGCTATGATGCGGATACCGAGGGCTGCAAGGCTAAGCGCAATATCGTCCTCCAGATTTTTGATTCGGGAAATACGCACACCCGCCGCAGGTATAATCTCATACAGCGTTACAGTTGGGCCTACAGTGGCAGAAATTTTTTGAATACTGATGTCGTAGTTCTTCAGGGTATTGATGATTTGGTTTTTGTTTGTTTCCAGTTCATTTGGATCCTGAACGATTCGTTCACTTCCGTGGGCTTCCAACAGCTCAATATTTGGATATTTGTAATCCCGCAGATCCAGAATAGGATCGTAAGGTGTTTCAATGGTTTGATGCTTTGAAGTTGCAACGATATGTTCGTCTGTTTCAACTTTTTCAGGAACGGATTTAATTTCGAGTTCTAACGGAACCAAATTTCCCTCCTTTTTATCCTGTTTTGCAAGCGGCGGCACTGTTGGGTAAAAAGGTTCGTCTGTAGTCAACGTCATTTCATTTCCAACCAGTGTGTCTTCTTGCTTTGGTTTTGTAACAACCAGTGGTATCTCTCTTTCTATAATATGAATATCATGATTTAAAGCTGGATTTTGATCGGGTATTGGCAGCATAACACCATCACCCCTTAACAAGTTTCCTGTTATGGTAGCATTCTCCACTTCCTGCAATTCCATTTCTTCTTCACTTGCAGCAGTGATGTCTGTTAGGTCATCATTGTTAACTTCATCGGCCGGAACAGTTGATTTCGCAGGCAATTTAAACACCGGGTTAAAATGCCAAATGATATACGCCAGAACAGCAACCGCTAAAACAGCCAGCGTACCTACCTGGCCAATCATCCTGTATAACCAATCCCTGCTTGTGTCTCCGGCAGATCCGCCAAAAGGAAATTCATTCCCTTTCATGATTACAGCAGCCGTGACACTGATTAAAGGTAAGCCCACAATCAGGTACTTTAAATTTCTACGAACAGAGAAGACCTTTTTTCCAAAGAAAAAATTTACACCTATCACAAAGAAAAAAGTGCAGATAAGATAAGAGGCAAGTCCAAATCCATGGCGGACAAAAATTTCGGAAATAAAAGCGCCAAAAGTTCCCAGCAGGTTTTGAACTTTGATATCGTTTGCCAGCAGCATCTGATAGCTAAACTTATCCTGGTCATCATCCCAGGTAAACAAATAAGATGAGAATGCGATAAAAAACAGAAAAGCCAGCAGCAAAAAAATAGTACCTGCAATTTTATGGGTACGCTCATCTTTCAGTAGTTGCTTTACTGCTACCTTTTCTTCTACCTCATTTTTTAGCGTCTCTTTGACGGGGGCTTTCGACTTAACTGTTTTCACTTTAGTGGCCATTAAAACAAAGATAAATAAAACCATTGCTGAAAAAGCCTTAGGTGATAAAGCTTTTACAGAAAAGTATATCATCAAAAATGTGTATGTTTGGAAAAACGTACTGCTTTGATAAGAATAACGCTCCTTGTCTGTTTTTTGTCAGCCGGCTTTTCGGCCGGCGCTCAATTATCTACCGACAGCAATTTGGTCGAAGTGTCAGCATTTAGGGACATCAAAGAATTTAGCCAAAATTGCTATCTCTTCATTGACAGCAATTATGCATATAGTAACCCATCCAATATTCCAGCAGGAGAATGGATTCCACTTGCCAGTAAAAGAATCAAAAAAACAGTTCCTAATTACTGGATAACGAGAGCCATCTATTTAAAGTTTACACTAACAAACAGTACCGACACTGCCCAAAAACTTTATTTGATGCCAGGCTTTAATTTAAGAAGTTTGAACCTATTTAAACAACTGCCACAAGACAAGATTACACAATTGAAAGATGAAAGCAGGGAAGATGGTTACCAGCCAATCGAAATAGCTGGAAACGCAACACAGGAATTTATAGCAAAGTTTTATTTTACGAGAAATGAAAATAATACATTTTCGCCTCTACTAATAAAAGAATTCTATATTACAAAATTTAAAAACAACCGGCACTTTTTATACGAAGCAACTACAGCAGTTGGATACTTATTAAGTGGTGTTTTACTGATGATGATCTTTTTCACTGCCGTTAATTTTATCATCACCCTAAAAAAAGAGTTCTTACTCAATTGCCTGTATTCAATTTGCATGTTTCTGCTCATTTTATTAAACACATTCCTTGAAAGAAAAAGCGGCGTATTCATGAGCTTGTTTCTTGAGTACTTCGATTTTATATTGCTTTCGATTGGAACTGTTTTTTACATCGCTTTTACCAGAAAATTTCTAAAGACAAAAACTGATTTTCCCTTACTACACAAGATTTTTATTTTTGAAGAAAAGTTTATTATAGTAGCCTTGCTATGTTTCACCTTCATAGTTTTTTTTACCAATAATTTTCAACTACAAAGAATATTTGAAAATGGTATGAAAGTTATTTTGCTGGCAATCGGCATATTGTATATCGTATTAGCGCTCACACAAAAAAATAAGCTCATGAATTACCTGGCAATCGGTAATGCATTGCTTATTTTTTTTTCCATCATTTCGTTTCTGATGATACTTTTTCCAAACGTTAACCCAAGTATTTTCTCCCGAGCTCTTACTTATTATGAAATTGGTATTGTGAGCGAACTGATCTTTTTCTTACTTGGCCTTAGCTACAAAAACAGAATTGAACTGATCGAGAAAATTAAAGAACAGGAAAGTTTGAAACTGGAGGCTGAAAAGCAATCTTTTGAAAACAAACTAGCGATTTTAAATGCACAGCAGGCGGAACGTAACCGCATCAGTGCAGATATGCACGACGACCTGGGTGCTGGTGTAACTGCCATCCGATTGTATAGCGAACTCGCTAAAAAAAGAATTGGTAAAGATGTTATCCCTGAGATTGAAAAAATATCATCATCAGCAAACGATTTACTGAATAATATGAATGCCATTATTTGGACGATGACCAGCAGCAACGATACTTTCGATAGTATGGTTAGTTATATTCGCAGCTATGCACAGGAATACTTTGAAAACACCGGCATCAACTGCCATATCTCTATTGAAGAAGACATACCGAATGTCGCAGTAAGCGGCGAAGTACGACGCAATGTTTTTCTGGTGATAAAGGAAGCGCTGAATAATATTTTGAAACATTCGGGAGCAACCCAAGTTACCATTACTTTGAAGAGGGAAATAAAGAAAGAAAAAAAAGGAATGTCGCTGTATATCCAAGACAATGGGAAGGGTATTGATTTTGATAAATTGCGTAGGTTTGGCAACGGTTTAATCAATATGAAAAAAAGAATGGAAGCGATGCAGATTCTATTCTCGATTGAAAACAACAATGGCACGCTGGTCACGCTCCACACCAAAATTGATTTTTAATTTTTTTGGGCTATGCTAATGGCTAGCAATATCCATCCGGCAATTAGACATACACCGCCAATAGGCGTGATTGCACCCAGCCATTTAAACCCATGTTGCCCCAATGCTTCCAGCATGGTCATCAGGTATAAGGAACCACTAAAAATCAAAATGCCGAAACAAAACAAACGCCCTGACCAAAGCAAATAACTATTCGGAAAATCACGAAATAAAATACTTACCGCTATCAACGCAAACACATGGTAAAATTGGTATCGCACTGCTGTTTCAAAAATTGCAAGGTATTTGTCGTCGAGCATGCGCTTCAATGCGTGAGCACCAAAAGCCCCGGCAGCAACTGAAACTGCACCCAATAAAGCAGCCACTTTTAAGAAATAAGTATGCATAAAATTTTAGTTTGTAATGGTTGAAATAATTTCAGGAAATGAAGATTCAGTCAATAAGCAGGATTGCACGGTTAAATTAGCCTGGGTATAAAATGGTTCTCTTTCTTTTACCTTTTGCTCAATAAAAAAAAGCAACTCTGCCTGGTTGAGCTTTTTTAACAGCGGGCGCTTTTCCTTTTCAAGTAATACCCTTGCCAATATTTCATTAGAGGTACAGGTGATATAAATGGTTGTTCCGTTTTCATTCATCCACTGCATGTTTTCGTTGAAACAAGGAGTACCGCCACCGCAAGCTACAATTGTATTTTGAAGATGAGCACAAGTTCTTAACGCATCCGTCTCTAAACCTCTAAAATAATCTTCCCCATTTAGTTCGAAAATTGCAGCCACTGTTTTACCTGCTTTTTCTTCAATTACTGCATCCAGGTCAACAAATGAAAACTGGTTGGCTTCCGACCAAATTTTCCCCCAATGAGACTTACCACTCCCCATAAAACCTATCAGAAAAAAATTGCCCTTTGCTTTCAGGTTGCTATTATTATTTAACAAATTCATATTTGGTGTACTATTCTTTTTGCAAAGAAAGTCAAATATTGAATAACGTCTAAAGTTTTAAGTTGTTGAGAAAACTTCTCCGTGAGAGAAGGGTAAGAAGGATTTATTTCTTTTTATAATCCCCTCTTTTCCAGGATTTGATAAACTCGTTCCATGCAAAGGGGTTAAAAATATTCATAGGGGGTACCTGACCTGTATAATAGGATTTGGCGGCTTGCTGAGTAAGAAATCTGCCTGCAGCTTCCCTACCATCAGTTGGCAGTGTTGCCATCATTAGTCGTCGTTTGCTTTCGTCATTGTTTTTACGGGCAATTTCCAACTGGTCATCCGGCACAACTGTTTTTATAAAGTCTCTTTCAAACTGTTCCCTGGTAGGTCTCGATTTAATGATGGTTGCAGCAAGATAAACGGTGTCATTTACCATCAATTGCAAAATACTATATTGGCTACCTTCGATATCGCTGGGAATTTTTACCAGTTTAGGCTTATACCCAACGCTGGAGAACTCAATATAATCTCCCTTTAAAGCTACAATGCTAAATACACCCTGGCTATTGGTAATGGTTCCACGGATGGTTCCTTTAATGGCTACACTTACGGAGGGTATCCCCTGAAGACTATCTGCAGTCATCACAACACCGTACAATTGAACTACAGAATCCCTAAAAGATTCAAATTGTGCTTTGGAAGAACGTGGTAACAGGCAAGCAGCAAAAAAAATATATAGTGAAAGTTTATTCATTTACACAATCCTCAATCGATTTTAATGATGATTTTTAAAAATGATGTTCAAGCTACCTAAAGGTATACTGTACAAGTGTGCGACACAACAATGTTAAATTGATAATTGTACGCCGGGTATCAAAAATAGTAACATTCCTTAATTAATGAACAAAGTAAGGGGTTCAATGTTTAATTTTGCCGCTGAAGCAGTTTTTTTAACAAATATATTTGAACGATGACAAAAGACGACATACTGAAAGCATTGAGTAATGTACAAGAGCCTGATTTAGGTAAAGATTTGGTGACACTGAACATGGTAAAAGATATTGCTATTGATGGTAAAAAGGTGTCTTTTACAGTAATACTAACCACACCTGCCTGCCCGCTAAAGGACATGATTATGAATGCGTGTATTAATGCGGTGAAGATATTGGTGGATAAGGAAGCACAGGTAACGGTAAACTTTACCAGCAATACCAGCAGTAACAGAAAAGATGCGAAAACAATTTTGGCGGGTGTAAAAAATATAATAGCTGTTGTAAGTGGAAAAGGTGGCGTTGGAAAAAGCACCGTATCAAGTAATCTGGCATTGGCTTTGGCAACTGGCGGAGCAAAGGTTGGTTTGATGGATGCGGATATTTATGGACCGAGCCAGCACATTATGTTTGGCGTTCGTGGCGAAAGACCGATGATGACTGAATTGGATGGCAAAGGATTGATTGAGCCGATTGAAAAATTTGGGATAAAAATGATGAGCATAGGTTTGTTGGTAGATGAAAAGCAAGCGGTTGTGTGGCGGGGACCAATGGTAAGCAGCGCCATCAAACAATTTGTGAGCGATGTAAATTGGGGCGAGCTGGATTATTTGATAATTGATATGCCGCCGGGAACGGGCGATATCCATTTAACCATTGTGCAAACCGTGCCTGTTACTGGTGTTATAGTGGTTACCACGCCGCAGTTAGTGGCTTTGGCGGATGCTAAAAAAGGCATTGCGATGTTTAGCCAGGCGCAAATGAAAGTACCCATTATCGGCCTGGTAGAAAACATGAGTTATTTTACGCCGGACGAATTACCCGATAATAAATATTTCATCTTTGGTAAAGATGGTGGTAAAAATTTAGCAGAAGAGTTTGATATCCCGTTCCTTGGTCAAATTCCGATTGTGCAATCCATTCGGGAAGGTGGCGATAGCGGTATTCCGATTATGGCAGGTGATGATGAAATAACTAAAAAAGCTTTTACTGATTTTGCCGGTAATGCAGCAAGAGGTATTGCGATGAGAAATGCAAACCTGGCTCCTACTGAAATACAGGCGATGAAAGAAATGACTTAAGTATTATATTTAAATTTGAAATGAGCGGACATGAAGATGTTCGCTTATTTTTTTGACCCCGCATTTAATTATCTTTCAACATCGTTGCGTTCCTTTACTTGTTCAATGCCTTTTAGACATTAGGGTGTTTTAAAATTACAACCATCGTAAGCTCAAAAAAACGTCTTAAAGCCTATACGGCAATATAAAACCTTACCTTAACGGCATTGATTACCTGTTACATAAAAATTATTCAATGAAAATAATTTCAGCACTTTTTGTTCTTTTTTTCGCCACCAATTTTTCTTCCTGCAAAACAACCCAATTAACAAAAACCGATATGCTACCAGCATTTGATAAACAAGGCCACCGCGGCTGCCGTGGATTGATGCCCGAGAACACCATGCCGGCCATGATTAAAGCAATTGACCTCGGCGTAACAACCTTGGAAATGGACATTGTTTTCACAAAAGATAAAGTAGCCATTCTTTCACATGAACCTTTCTTTAATCATGAGATTACAACAAAGCTGGATGGAACATTTATTGATGAAAAAGAGGAGCGGAAATTCAATATTTATCAGTTGACTTTTGAAGAAACGCAGCAATACGATGTTGGACTCAAACTTCATCCCCGGTTTGCAAACAGGCCTTCCATCAAAGTAGCTAAACCGTCATTGGCTTTTCTGATTGATAGAGTTGAAAGCTATCTTTCAACCAATCGTTTACCTAAAGTTGATTACAATATCGAAACAAAAACAAATCCGATAACGGACAACCTTTACCATCCTGCACCAGAAGAATTTGTAGATCGTTTAATGGATGTAGTAAAAAGTAGAGGGATTGAAAGCAGGGTCATTATTCAGTCTTTTGATTTTAGAACATTGCAAGTGTTGCACAAAAAATTCCCGGCTATAAAAACAGCGATGCTGATTGAAGATTACGACAAACGCACGCTGGAGGCTCAATTGACGAGCCTTGGTTTTATACCAACCATTTACAGTCCGGCCCATGAGTTGGTTAATAAAGCATTGGTAGATGCCTGCCATGCAAAAAATATAAAAGTAATACCCTGGACAGTAAATGACAAACCAACAATCAACCTATTGAAGCAGTTAGGTGTTGATGGAATCATCAGTGATTATCCAAATTTATTCAGTCAATAAATTACCAGTATGCCACATCAATATTCGTTAACCTACGCACAGGAATTAGATAGCATGGATAAGCTAAGTCCATTCCGGGAACAGTTTTATGCGCCTTACCTACGGGGCAAAAGAGCCACCTATTTTTTAGGCAACTCGTTGGGGCTGCAACCCAAAAACACCCAGGAAGAAATTCTGAAGATCATGGATGGCTGGGCCAACTTTGGTGTGGAAGGTTTCTTTTTAGGAAAGGATCCATGGCTGAATTATCAGCAGCATATCACTCCCCTTCTGACTGATATCATTGGGGCAAAGCAGGAAGAGCTTGTTACAATGAATCATCTTACGGTAAACCTGCACTTGCTGATGATCTCGTTTTACCAGCCAACTAATACCCGGTATAAAATCATCTGTGAAGCAAAGGCATTTCCTTCTGACCAGTATGCATTTCAATCGCAGGTAAGGCTACACGGCTTTGACCCTGCGGATGCGATCGTTGAAGTGTATCCGAAAGAAGGAACTGAGTTAATAACAACAGAAGATATTTTAGCTACCATTGAAGCTCATAAAGATTCCGTAGCATTGGTTTTATTTAGTGGAGTAAATTATTACACTGGCCAGGTTTTCGATATCCCAACTATTACAGCCGCAGCACACAAGGTGGGCGCTTATGCAGGTTTTGATCTGGCACATGCAGCGGGCAACATTAAATTGAAACTGCATGACTGGCAGGTAGATTTTGCAGCTTGGTGCAACTACAAATATTTAAATAGCGGTCCTGGTGCCGTTGCAGGCGCATTTGTGCATGAACGCCATTTAAGCGATATCAAGCTACCTCGTTTGGAAGGCTGGTGGGGTAACAATATTTCCAACCGCTTTAAAATGGAAAAAATATTTACCCCATCTGCAACCGCAGAAAGCTGGAGCATGAGTACCAGTCCGATTATGTTGCTGGCTGCCCACAAAGCATCGCTGGAAGTATTTAAGGCCGCAGGGTTTGATAACTTATTGGAGAAAAGTAAAGCTTTGAGCGACTTCTTATTTTTTTCACTTAACCACATCAATCAGCCAGCGCAAAAATTCAGCATCATTACGCCGCAGGATGCAAACCAACGAGGTTGCCAGGTGTCTATATCAGTTCATGAAAATGCAAAAGCTGTTTTTGACACCTTGATGCCGCTCGGAATTTTTGCAGACTGGCGGGAGCCAAATGTAATACGGGTTGCTCCGGTTCCGCTCTACAATAGCTTTGAAGAAGTATTTATTTTTGCAGATACGTTAAGACAGCTTTTAAATAACTAACAACAGCAGGCAGTGCAGATTGTAATATGCCCGACTTGTAATTGAAACACGCTGAATGATTTTATTTTTTTATTTTTGTAATGAATTTTTAAACATGCAATACAACTATAAAATATTATTGAATAAAGAAGAAGATGGCAGTTATATGGTAACAGTACCGGCCTTACCCGGTTGTATTACACAAGGCGACTCAATTGATGAAGCCATTGCGATGGCAAAAGAAGCAATTGAGTTGTATGTAGAAGAACTTCAATCAAGAGGAGAAGCCATCCCCGACAACAGCAATACCCTTGAATATTCTTTCAACTTAGAAACTGCATGAACCAGTCTCCGCAGCATTTAATCAGGCTTCTGGAAAAGAATGGTTTTATTTTCAAGCGATCCAAAGGGTCTCATCAAATTTTTTATAACCCGGCTAACAATCTAACTGTCATTGTGCCCGTACATGGAAATAAGGATGTAAAAAAAGGAACCTTTTTAGCTATTCTCAAACAGGCGGGCATTGATAAAAACGAATTATAATCTCATGACCAGACAAGACCTCATCAACCAGATACAACAAAAGAAATCTTATTTATGTGTGGGATTGGATACCGATCTAACCAAAATTCCAAAACATTTACAATCTCACCCGGATGCTGTTTTTGAATTCAATAAACAAATTATTGATGCCACCAAAGACCTCTGCGTGAGTTATAAAATCAACACTGCCTTTTACGAAGCTATGGGCCTGAAAGGATGGGAAGCGATGCAAAAAACAGTGGATTATATTCCGGCAGAACATTTCACCATAGCCGATGCAAAGCGGGGAGATATAGGCAACACTTCCTCTCAATATGCCAAAGCGTTTTTTGAAGTGATGAATTTTGATGCCATCACCGTAGCACCGTATATGGGCGAAGACAGCGTATGTCCGTTTTTAGAATATGAAAACAAATGGACCATTGTATTGGGCCTTACCAGCAACAAAGGATCGGATGATTTTCAAAAACTATTGGTGACTAATAAAAGCGAACAGGACCTGCCTTTAATCCCCGGTATTGTTGATCCGTACCGACCCGCTTTTTTATACCAGCGGGTAATTGAAACGATTGCAGGATGGGGCACACCCGGAAATTTAATGTTTGTAACAGGCGCCACCAAAGCCGATGATTTTGCAGATATCCGCAATATAATTCCAGATAACTTTTTATTGGTACCCGGCGTAGGCGCTCAGGGCGGCAGTTTATCAGAAGTATCCAAATACGGACTGAACAAGGATTGTGGCTTGTTGGTAAACGCCAGTCGGGCCATCATTTACGCCAGCGAAAAAGAAGATTTTGCGATGGAAGCAAGAGCCATAGCGGAGCAGTATCAGGCGGAGATGAGCACTTTTTTGTAATGGTTGAAGATTCATGGTTCGTGGTTGATGGTTCGTGGTTCATGGTTCGTGGTTCATGGTTGATGGTTCGTGGTTCGTGGTTCATGGTTGATGGTTCGTGGTTCGTGGTTGATGGTTCGTAGTTCATGGTTGATGGTTCGTGGTTCATGGTTGATGGTTCGTGGTTCATGGTTGATGGTTCATGGTTCGTGGTTGATGGTTCATGGTTCGTGGTTGATGGTTCATGGTTCGTGGTTGATGGTTCATGGTTCGTGGTTGATGG
>JBGSMI010000079.1:0-9759 GCA_041740215.1 Ferruginibacter sp. | reverse complement strand
GATGAAAAGGGTGCATTTAAAATTGTCGGAAGGGTTGCCAACCTTGTGCAGGTTCTTTTCTGCTAAAAACGCTTTAAAAAAGGTTGGCAACCCTCTATTGAACTGCGACAATTTTAAATACGCCCGATGAAAACGTTGTTTTAAAAATTCACAACTTTTTTCTTCCAGTTCTTCAAACGCATCAACCGGTTATCATTGGTTGTTTTATTGTTCATACTAAAACCAGGACCACCTTCCGGATAGAGATGCATTTCAACGGGCACTCTATTTTTTATACAAGCCTGGTAGAAGCGGATGCTGTTATCTACCGGCACAGTGCCATCATCAACAACATGAACGAGAAAGGATGTTGGCGTATTTTTCGTTATCTGCAAGATGAAGTATTGGAAGACTACCAACCCAATGAAATAAACAGCAAATAATTGCTCCGTCATTAACCATTGCCCTTAAGTCATCTTGCATGGAAAAACTCACATGTCTATTAAAGCAGTCTCCCCTGCGGTGCTGAGCGCTTGAGGGGCGCTGAAAGGCCGCTTTACTAATACACTTAACATCTCATACAAGCGGTCTGACCTTCGGTGCCGACCGCTTGTGCGGCGCTGACCGACCGCTTGTGGGGCGCTGACCAACCGCTTGCATAGGCGTTGACCAGGTAATTTCCTATTGCACTTTCACGGCTTGCCTTGCCAGCATCTTCCACTCCTTTTTGTCTTTCTGCCAAACGGTCATGATGGCGAGGTTTACTGTTCCGGCGTCTTTGCCTTTATCATTGGTGGTGGCAGATAGCCTATGGCGAACGATGGCCGTTTTGCCGGATACATAAATCGTTTGATCGGTTAAATTGATGGTTACAAAATCAGAACTGCCATTGGCGATGTTTTCTACAAAGGTTGCCTTGTCTTCCACTTTACCACCAGAGTGACCATAACTTAAACCATCCATTGCGATGTGTTGCAATGTAGTCCGGTCGCCATCTACCATTGCCTTGCGTAAGGTTTCTACTGCAACGGCTACAGCATTTTGTTGTTTTGTTTGTGCGGATGCGGTTAAGAAAAAAACACTTGCAAATAGCGGGGTAAATAAAATCCGGTGGAGCATAAAATGATTTTAAAATGAATAAAAGAATTTTTATAAAGATAACCTGTGCTAAGCGAACCGGCACGATTAAGCCGCTACATTTTGGTTGCTATTTGATATTAGTGGATAAACTATAGCTGCCCTTAGTTTTGTACAAGCATAGATGGGAAATTGGTGTTTTAAAATGCTCTCCTTTTTGCCATGCTTTTCGATATCCAAAATTTATGTTGCGTATACCGTTGCAAAAGACTAATTCTGATCCGGGTCTCACGCAACAGTTATCAATTTCAGGAAAACTCTTCACTAAAAGCGTTATAGCGTTTCCGTGTTATTCTTCGCAATCAAGGAGGACTGCTCAAATCTAGATATTTCTTTTTTCGAGGCTGGGGCGTAGCTTGCTCATACTTGCTGCGCCATTGGCGGCGCATTTTGCCACGCTCATAACATTGCACGTCAGGCCGCATGAGAACGTTTAACTGCTCAGACACACTTGGTGGAGATGTTTTTGACCTCAAAATAGTTCACTATTTTTCGACCAAAAAATAACTTGAATACCTATCCGTATTTGATTTGAAAGTTTCGTTATGGTTTCGAATGTTAAATCTGGCCTCAACATTTTTCCTCCTCATTTAAATTGTACACAGATATATAGACAGTTATTCCGATTTTGCAGGAGATGAACCCAGAAATAAAGCGCCGGTGATCATAATAAAGTCTTAAAAGTAATCGGTTTCCGTATTAAGCATTTTAATAAATCAAAATTTAAAAAGTTTATGCTATTCATAATTAATTTTTTTTATATGAATTTTTCATAGGTTAAGTTTAGGGAAACAACTAATTTTTTTTATTTTATTAAACATTACTATTGCGTTAACGTTAAGAACGCTGTTCAACTTTCACCAAAAACACATTATGAGAAAAAATCTATTTAAAAACAACGTTTTACTATGCCTAATGATCAATGTATGCTGCATTGGTTTTGTTCAAGCCCAAACTGGCACATTGAGCGGATTTGTTAAAGATGAAAAAGGTTTGCCGCTGGCTTCAGCAACAGTAGCCTTAGTAGGTAAAAGTAAATCTGTTCTAACCGATGAATCGGGGAATTATCACTTCAATTTACCGGCGGGTGCCTACAACATGGCAGTTAGTTACACCGGTTTTAACATCAGTCAGAAAAAAGTAACCATTGCAGTTGGCGTTAATACAACAGCCGATTTTAGTTTGAGTATTGCAGGAGATATGGCTGCGGTACAAGTCATCGGCTCCAGAAGTATGAAGAGAATTTCTACTGAAACTCCGGTTCCTGTTGATGTATTGAACATCGGAAGCCTGGCCAGATCTGCTCCACAAGCCAATCTGAATCAAATTTTAAACTACGTAGCGCCATCTTTTACTTCCAATACCACAACGGTGGCCGATGGAACCGATCATATTGATCCTGCCCAGTTGCGTGGGCTTGGGCCAGATCAGGTATTGGTGTTGTTGAATGGAAAAAGAAGACACACTTCCTCTTTGGTTAACGTAAATGGTTCACCCGGAAGAGGATCTGTAGGTACAGATTTAAACGCTATTCCCGCCTTTGCAATAGAACGTGTAGAAGTATTAAGAGATGGTGCATCTGCACAATACGGCTCTGATGCCATAGCAGGTGTAATCAATGTCGTAATGAAAAAAAATATCAAAAAACTAACAGCTTCTTTATTCACAGGAGGCAATGCTTCCATTGGTGCCAACGATTTTAGGGGTGGTATGGATGGTGAACAGGTTCAATTGGATTTAAATTACGGAATTGGCATTGGCAAAAAAGGTGGGTCCATAAATCTTACTGGTAGTTTGACTGCCCGTAACGATACCAGAAGGGCGACAGACTTTAATGGCAACCTCTTTAACGTTTATAACGCTATCGAAGCAAGGGCAATGGCAGGTGGCACCAATATCGCTTCCTTGTTCGACAATATCACCAATACACCTAATACATCACAAATAATTGGTGCCATTAAGCAATATGCACCACAAGTAGCTTACCTAACACCTACTCAGCAAACCAATATACAAAACGCTACTACCATTGGCAATTTACAAGGTTTACTAAGTGGCGATGTTACCAATAATGAACTGGCTTACAGGGGTATGGAGAGAAGAGATTTTAACATGAGGGTGGGTCAATCAAAATTGCAAAGTGGTCAGTTATACATGAACACTTTTATTCCCATTAATGCCAACCACACGTTTTATACATTTAGCGGTTATGGTAACCGTAGAGGCAATGCTGCCGGGTTTTATAGAAGACCCAATCAAAATAGAACCAGCACGCAAATTTATTCCAATGGATTTTTACCGGAAATTGCATCGGTCATTACGGATATGTCGTTGGCTGCCGGTGTAAAAGGTAAACTGGGTAGCTGGAATTACGATTTAAGCAATACGCTTGGTAATAACCAATTCGAATACACCATCAAAAATACAGCCAACGCTACCTTAGGTAAAAACTCTCCCACCAGTTTTTATGCAGGTACATTGGGCTTTACCCAAAACACCACTAATTTGGATTTTACCAAAGAATATGATGTAATGCAAGGCTTAAACCTCGCATTTGGCGCTGAGTTTAGGGCAGAGACTTACAAGATAAAAGCAGGAGATCAGGCATCTTATGAAAGGTTTGACATCAATGGAATACCTGCAACACCTACTACAGCCAGTAATTTATTACCAACAGATTTTTTTGGCTCAGGAAGGCCGGGTGGAGCACAAGTATTTCCTGGCTTCAGACCAGAAAATGCTTTAAGCAGAAGCAGAAACAACGTGGCTGGATATGCGGATGTGGAATTGAATCCAACCAAAGCATGGTTAATCAATGCTGCGGTTCGTTTTGAAAACTACTCCGATTTTGGAAGCACTTTCAACTATAAATTAGCAACCCGGCTTAAGCTTGCAGAAGGGCTTAATTTTAGAGGTGCCGTTGCAACAGGCTTTAGAGCTCCTTCGTTGCAACAAAAATATTTTAACTCAACTGCTACCCAGTTTTTGGGCGGTGTTCCTTTTGAAGTGGGTACTTTTACCAACGAATCGAGACCAGCAAAACTATTGGGTATTCCAGATTTAAAGCAGGAAGACTCCAGAAGTTACAGTGCCGGCTTTACTTATAAAGTTCCGCACACCAACCTGACTTTTACCGTTGATGGATACCTGATAGAAATTAAAAACAGGATTGTGCTTACAGGGCAGTTTGCCAGACCAACAGGATCACCAACAGGCGATTTGCTAACGCTGCAACAATTGTTTGATCAGGCCAATGCAACATCGGCTACCTTTTTTACCAATGCCATCAATACAGAATCAAAAGGAATCGATTTCATTGTATCTAACAAATTCAATTTTGAAAACTTTATTTTAAGAACTGATTTAGCGGGCACGGTTTCTAAAACCTACAAAACAGGTGATGTAAAAGCTTCTGCAATTTTAGCCAATACTGGCAATTTGAATAATTATTTTAATGAAGCAAGTCGTATTTACTTAGAATCTGCCGTTCCAACTACTAAGTTGTCTTTCATGAATACTTTAACTGCAGGTAAATTCGATATCTTTCTTCGTCAAACATTCTTTGGTGCTGTTAACGACCCCAATACTGCAGATGTAAATGGCGACGGCATTGAGCAAGGTGCCTTTATCAACAATCAATTTATTGCGGTGGAACATCCGAGATGGGATGCAAGAACTATTACCGATCTTACCATTGGCTACAACATTAATAAAAACTTATTGATTACAGTAGGTGCCAACAATATTTTTGATTTGTATCCAGACAAAAACACTAAAACACAAACCGCTGCAAGACCATTGTTGGGAGGTGGCTACGGCGCACCTGCTACCATTGATTTGAGCAATAACAACCAATTTGAGTTTTCAAGAAACGTGTCTCAGTTTGGATTAAATGGCAGATTCATCTTTGCAAGGTTGAACATTTCTTTAGATTAATATTTTTAGCTATTTTATTTAAAAGGGCGGATGATTGTGCTCATCCGCTCTTTTATTTCAATTGGTTTGCAATCCCGATTAATATTTTATATTTCCAATAATGCATGTTATATAATTTTTGATTAAGAAAATGGATTTCTCCGATGGCATGGGAAGTATTTTCTTAACACAAATTGCAGCAAACAATCGTCTTTTGTTTTCTGGCTTGCGTTTCAAATTTACTAGTGGCAGTTTGTGTACTACAAATTTTGATTACTCTAATAATTATTGCAGCAAAGAATCGGCTGATTGTTTACCGGCTTGAGTCTCAAATTTTTAGTGGCGGTTTGTGTACTACAAATTTAGATCGCTCTTATAGCTATTGCAGCAAAGAATCGGCTAATCGGCTGACTGTTTACCGGCTTGAGTCTCAAATTTTTTAGTGGCGGTTTGTGTACTACAAATTTAGATTGATTAAAAGTTTTCTATTATGGTTTAAGCGCATTGTGGATTTGCAGATGATAATCACTTAGTTTAATGCGACATCATCATTCCATAAATTTACTATGTAAGTTTTTATGATTGTAATTCTGAAAAAGGGACAAATCATTTACCGCTTTTTTATGTTCAGGGCAGAAATTTCTTCATCTTTTATCAACCAAATAAGGTTTTCATTTGATCTAGTGGTAACTATGATGGTGTTATAAATATTTTAGCGGGAAAGGAATTAACCATGCAGTAAATTTTTTATTCTATAGCTATCGTACGAGGAATAAATACCATCACAACAATGACCTTAAAAGAGGATTTAAAGCAAGACCACAAGCGAAGATTTTAAATAAATGAACACAAAAGCTAAACGCAGTTTTCGGGATACCCATTCCTATACCATGCAATCATTAAAATTCCTAACCCTACTGGCAGCAAGGGTTACAGAATTGAAATACCAAATACTGTATCATATTAATCTCCTATAATCGTGTCGAATACAATGCCATGTTATATTTGACTACTCACAATGAAGTGGTTATAATAAAAATAATAAGCCCTGCAAAGATTTAGTCCTGCAGGGCTTTTAAATAAAAGTAAGCGTTGTTATTTATCTATCTATCTATCTATCTATCTGCCAGCCACAAACCGGTACTTACCTGACCCTATTTTCAACTGCACATACCCTTTTTCTACTCCTACAACTTTTATTTCAGATACCGTTGATATTGGATTACCCTTTTCTGTTACGGCCTCCGCATTTGGTGCAGGCATGTACACGTTAGCCGTTGTATTAGCAGGAATTTCAACATCCAAAATAATGTTACCATTGTCTATTTTCCAGCCGCTGCTTACTGTGCCATAATAGGTTTTAAGGGATGCTGAAGCATGTGTAAAACCACCACCAATATGCGGCTGAATTTTGATGTGCTGATAACCTGTTCCATCTTCGTAGGTATCAATACCCACCATGGTGCGGTACATCCAATCGCCGATGGCACCGTAAGCATAATGGTTGAATGAATTCATACCGGCTGTTTGAAAAGTACTGTCTGGCTTCTGTCCATCCCATCTTTCCCAAATAGTAGTAGCGCCCATCTTTACGGGATACAACCAGGAGGGATAATCTTCCTGTAATAATAATTTATAAGCAAGATCGGTGTGACCAAACCTGGTTAACACATGGCACAAATAAGGTGTACCCAGAAAACCGGTGGTTAAATGTGTACCATAATTTTTTATATTTTCCACCAGACGATCCGCGGCTTGTGCCCGTAAATTTTCTGGTAACATGTCAAAATTTAACGCCAGTACATAAGCGGTTTGCGTACTGGAAATCAATCTTCCATTGGGTGTAACATACTCATTCAAAAAAGCTCTTTTTACTTTTTCTAATAAGGCGGTGTACATAGCCTCATCAACTGCGTTATTTAATACTTTGCTGGTGTTGATCATCAACTGCACAGAATGAGCATAAAAGCATTGGGCTATTAAATATTTATCAGTTAAGGCGGCTCTGCCATCATTGTCATCATCGGGCCGGTAAAAAAGCCAGTCACCAAAATGAAAGCCTGTATTCCACAAATCATCTTTGCTGTTATCTGTCATGTATTTAACCCATGCCTTCATGCTGGGATATTGGGTTTCCAACAGTTTCTTATCACCATAAGCCAGGTACATACTCCATGGAATAATGGTGGCTGCATCTGCCCAGCCTGCAGAGGCGACCGATCCGGTACCCAATACATTAGGTACCACAAATGGCACGCTGCCATTGGGTTGCTGGTCGGCTGCCACATCTTTCAGCCATTTGGAAAAGAAAGTATTCACCCCAAAATTGAAAGTAGCCGTTCTGGCAAAAGCTTGCGCATCTCCTGTCCACCCAAGGCGCTCATCCCGTTGCGGACAATCAGTTGGCACATCTACAAAATTACCCCGCTGTCCCCACTGGATATTATGTTGCAATTGATTGATCAATGCATTGGAAGAAGTAAATGTGCCAGTTGGTTTCATATCAGAATACAAAGCAACTGCGGTAAAATCATCAGGGTTAATTTCACCCGGATAGTTTTCAATTTTCAAATAACGGAAACCATAAAACGTAAAATGTGGTTCAAAGGTTTCTGCGACACCGCCTTTTAAAATATAGGTAGCCGTAGCTTTTGCAGAACGCAAATTTTCTGTGTAAAAATTGCCCTTCTTATCCAATACCTCTGCATGCTTTAGTACGATTTTATCACCTGTTTTGCCGGTAGCTTTCACCACTACCCAGCCTACCAGGTTTTGACCAAAATCCAATACCTTTTCGCCTGTAGGAGTGGTTATTAATTTGATGGCTTTAAATGTTTCGTGCTTTTTTATCGGTTCATTTTCTGTAGCAATCAGGTTGCCCATATCGGTTGTTAAAACTGTTACTCCTTTCCAGGCGGCATCATTAAAACCGGTCGTTGACCAGCCGGTTTGTTCGGCTCTTGCATCAATAGTTTCGCCATGATAAATCTCCACCGACTTAATACCACCGGTAGATGATTTCCAGCTTTCATCGGTGATCATATTTTGTTTGGTTCCATCGCTGTAAGTAATGGTAAGCTGTGCCAGCAAGGCCAGCTTTGTTCCATAAATATTTTTATTGTCTTGCCAGGCAAGGTACCCACGATACCAGCCATTTCCTACCATGGCGCCAATGGCATTGTTTCCCTTGGGAAGCATATCGGTAACATCGTAGGTTTGGTATTGAAGGCGTTTGTTATAGCTCGTCCAACCGGGCGTTAGATACGCATCACCTACTTTATTACCGTTTAATTGTACTTCATACATACCGTGAGCAGTAATGTATAAAATAGCTGATTTTATTTTTTTATTCACCGCAAACTGGTTGCGAAATAAAATAGCTGGCCGGCTGGAATCTTCTTCGAAACCGGCTTCAATCCATTTGGCTTTCCAGTCAGATGTATTTAACAATGCTGTTTGAAAGAAACCCTTTTCGCTCCAGGAAGAAGCCTTGCTATTATTATCCCATGCTCTGATTTGCCAGGTGTATTTTTGATTGCTTTCCAAAGCTGCGCCTGCATACGGCACGTGTACAGATTGGTTGCTGCTCACTTTGCCAGAATTCCAAACCTGGCCTTTATCTGCAGACACTTTTATTTCATAGGCCGTTTGCGAAACGTTTCTTTTTTCGCTTGCCAACTGCCAGCTAAAGCGAGGCAATTGGACATCGAGCCCAATCGGGTTGGATAGATTTTCGGTTAATAACTGTTGGATTTTTACTTGTGCAAAACTGCTGAGCATAACAAGTTGCAGCAGCGCTGGCAATAGAATTTTTTTCATCATAACAATGCTGGTTGTAAAATATTTGGTGAATCGTTTTATAAGAAAGCTCAAACTACAACAGAAATGAGTGAAAAGTATCATGTACTGTACTGGACGGGAAAAAAAATTTGAATGAATATAAAACAACCATTTGTTTACTGACACTGATTTTTCATAGCATCATTTTTTGTCATCTATCTTGTCACTGGGTACTCATTTTTACAGCCTACCATTGGGGAACGAATGATATGTTGGCTTTTATTAAAACATTCGAATATAATTCCGTCCAAACAATCTCTCAATAACCTTTCGGAGAGCTTCGGTTCAGTCAGCAACTCGACCGATGAATTATATTCGTAAACTCATGCTTCTTTTTTGGGTAGTACTTCGGCTGTTGGTAAGAGACACTACAGCAGCGTGCCGGAATAGTTGATTTTGTTAAGGGTATACCAGAATCAGCAAAGAGACACTACAGCAGCGTACCGGAATAGCTGATTTGTTTAAGGCCATATCAACAACGGCAAAAAAGGCAATAAAAAACTGCCGAATTTTTTAAAACTTCGGCAGGCTTTTTATTTTTGAAAACTCATTCCCGGTAATGTCTCCCACCAAGTTTAACCCGGGACGACGATGTTACGTGTACCAGAATTGCGTTATACTTTTATTGAAAATTACTTTTTACATTTTATTTCCAGCAACGTCTTCGCAAGAAACTTTCGCAGAGCCAAGGTTTATCTGGCAAATCCAACTGTGAGTTGTATTAGTAAATGCAACCTTCTTTTGTGGTTAGCGCTTCGGCTGTTGGTCGGAGACACAACAGCGGCGTGCCGGGATAGCCGATTTTTTTAAGGGCATACCATCAACAGCTAAGAGACACTACAGCGGTGTGCCGGAATAGCTGATTTGTTTAAGGCCATATCAACAACG
>JBGSMI010000074.1:0-9553 GCA_041740215.1 Ferruginibacter sp. | reverse complement strand
GCAATTTTACCACGAGAATTCAGCGGCCAATTTTATAGCGTTGGGACGACCTTTTTTATTTGGTTTCTTTGCCTGCTCCAACTGCCGTTGCAGGACAGCAGCATATTGCGACCTCGATCAACGTTTGAAAATTTAATTTTGATTTTGGCTGTAAAATGATTTTTGAAATACGACTATTTGAATTAAGAATTGCACTGAAAGCGATATTGGTATCAACAACAACTCTCATAAGCCTAATTTATTTTTAGTTTTTCCCCAACGTCCTTTTTTTATTTTCTTAACTAAATCATCTACGTCTTTCTGAGTCGCTTTAGATTTTCTTGCAATTTCTTTAAAAGAAAATAAATCAGCCACCTCTTGAAGATCTTCCATTTTTGTTGTTGATGGCAAACGAAATACTATTTCTTTAGATGTTCTTTCAATTATCATTTTTTTCTTTTTGTAAATATACAATAATTACCTGCTTTACGATTTTCGTGGGTTCAACTTTTGCCCTACAAATTTATGCGACATTTCCTTTGTCTCTTACTTATTTTATCAGGATACAGTTGTGTTGATTGCTCTCCAGTCATCGGCTGTTGCTGAGTAAGTTGCCTGTTTTAAAACGTTTAGCAACCGTGGCGAAGCTGAGTTTGTGTTGCTAACACAATTCCATAATGTATTCTAACGAATGCAGTGCTCGATGTCGACACCGACCAGGGGGAGAAGTACACTTTCGATCCCGAATTTAACCAGTGATCTCCAGGCTATTTGATTTAAAAGCCATCTTAAATATCCAGCTTTGATTCTCGTTATTTTAATTCATTCAACGTTTTTAGTAATTCAACATCTTCTTTGAAAATTTTCAGCTTGAGTAAATAACTATTTTCATTTTTTATCAATTCCAGATGATACGGACTTCCTTTCTTTATAACTGAATGACTAATATCCAAATGATGAGCACTGATTAACCTCATAACCTCATTGCGTTCTCTTTCGGCTTTCACATAAACCATCTGCTGTAAATCTGCATTTAGTAAAAAATCTTTCAGCATGTGTAGTTTATCTGTGTTTACCGAAATTTTAGGGAAATCTCTAGCCCAGTCAGTTGGCGCCAGCGGTTGTTGTTTTGTATCGACCTGCAATCTGTCTATTGCAATTTGTTGTAATTGTTTCCAAATATCGTTACAATTATTGTCCGTTTTTGATAAGGCGGGGTACAATACATTGTACAGAAATTCCCGGCTCAAATGGGTTGTAAATAAATGCTGAATTAAAAGTTGGAAAGTTACTTTGGTATTTATCAAAATAAGACTTTCTATGATCGCGATTTTAGTTTCATAGTCATCCTTAATGTAATCCTCCTCTTTTTTAAAAAGTAAGTCCAGCCTTGAAAAAATTTCCGGATAGTACCGCTGCATTTTTACTTTAACCGGTATATCTTCTGTCTCAATTGCATTTATTATTTGTAACCATTTCAACAAAATGCTCAACTTACTTAAGTGCAAACTGTCTGTGATAAGTTGTGCTACTCTATCCGTTTTCAAATAATTAATTATTTGCAGTAAATTTTCATTTGAAAATAAATCCGTGTAATGAGAAAGTAATGGGATCACTTTTTCAATTTCGGCTGCGTTTAATTGCAGAACTACCGGTGTTATTGCACTGTAATCTGCGTTTGAATTACTTTCTGCTGGATCGATTGAAAATAAAAGTTCTTTCGCTTTATTGATGTTTTTTGCAGGACCGCAAAAGAAATAGTCGATCCATTCAAGTTTCACGCTGTTTTTTGATCGTTGTAAAGTTGTTAAAACAGACTCGTTACTCCCGAAAATAACCGCTCCGTAATGATACCAATATTCTGCAGTCATTCCGGCATTACCGGTATAGCCCTCTGCTTCTTTTTGCAACGGCTCTTCATCGCTGTATTTTTTTTCGTTTAGGATAGTAACTTCTTCATTTGATAATATTCCTATTTTAGGCACATTATTCAAAATCCAGTTTTCCAGTTCTGTACTTGATTCGTACACTTCTCCAATTTCACAATCCTCAGGATCAATATCCCGGCTGTAGTAATCATACTTGCCATCCTGTTCTATTTCGCCCATTAGATAATGTGTTAATAAACCTACGTTCACATACATCCCTGCCTGCGTTGCCGCCTCCACTATAACCTGGGTTTTTAAATTGTCGTTCCGCTTTAATAATTGCATGGAAAAATTTTCAGGCGTGTACTGGTGCTCCAATATATATGCCTGCGGTGGACAACCCTCTATTTGCAAAACCTTTTTTAGTAATGGTACTAATAAATTAACATGATTGCCGGTTACCACAGGGCCAAAGTCAACGCCCTTATCGCCCCTTATTAAATTATACACCAGCGATAGCCTGTAGCCACTTTTTATCTCCAGTAGCTCATGGCTACAGTCTGCATAAAAAGCGGTGTATTGAATATCAAACTTATTAATATCCTTCTCAATAAGTTTTTGTTTATTGTCAAATTTAATTACAAATTCGCCGCCTTCATACTCGCCCGGCAGCGTAATAACAAGGGTTGCAAACATGCCCTTTTCTTTTTCAGAATCTCTATGCGGCTTAAAGAAACTTCCTTGTTCGTATAGTAGTAATTTGTAGAAATTTGCAGTGATAGCTTCGTCCTCCAGCGACAGTTCTTCTTTTACTTTTTGGATGATTTTTTTAAGTTTGGCATCCCATTTTTCATTGCTGAAATTTACCAGCTCCTTATCAATTTCCCAGGTATTCCGGATTGTTTTATCAACCAAAGTTTCGGCGCCTTTGCCAAATGGAGCAGAATGCGCCTGTTGTATTATTTTTTCCGCCATTTCTTTTTGCAGCGGAAAACCCACTTCGCCCACACCATCAATTGTTAACCCCGGTATAATAAAGGAAACTGTTCCGGTTGATACAAAATTGGTGTCTCCTTTTACATTGTTTAGTACCGTACTTATTTGTTCAAAAACATTTTCCATGTTATAGTTACTTTAAAAAGTAAATATAAATGATTGTTTGGTTTGTTGATGTACTGAGAAGAAAGGTCTTGGGATAGTGCATGTCAGACCGGTTTGCGATGTGGTATCCGACAAAATATCGGGTTTGATGCAAAAACTGAAGCGAGCTTCAAAATCTGATTCAAGAAGCTATGCCATTTGTGTTTTATGCTTCGTAGGAGTGTTTTCTTGAAATGCAGGAGTTTGAAATCGGATTTTTAATAAAAACTTAAACCGCAGGTTACCTCATATTGTAAAGGAATGGCTGTGTACTTTGCCTCCCAATAACTTTTTGTATCAAGAAATTCCGGTAATGGCAATTATTCTAAAAGGAGATGATTGACACAGCTACTGTGGAAATAAGGATTGGAAAATTTGTATATTTGATTAAAGATAAATTTTATGGGTTTAGTTTATGCAGATATCGAATTGATAAATGGTGGTGACCTGGAAATGGCTCGCCGACATATTATTGGCGAGGATGAAATAAAAAGGATGCATGTAAATATGCTGGTTGATACCGGAAGTATTTATATGTGTATTAATGAAAATATACAGGAGCAATTACAACTGCCCGTTATAGAACAAAGAAAAGGGCAATTGGCCGATGGAAGTATAGTGGAATACAATGTTGTAGGGCCAATAGAAGTGAGGTTTAAGAACCGGCGTTGCCATGTAGATGCAATGGTTTTACCCGGTGAAAACGAACCTTTATTGGGAGCTATCCCTTTAGAAGATATGGATGTACTTATTCATCCCCAACGGCAGGAATTGATTGTTAACCCTGATCATCCTTATTTTGCCCAGATGAAATTAAAATAACGCTGCGTCAGTAAATTAAATTTGATAAAATAAATTTCTATGGCAATACAGGAAATAAAAGATAGGCTGCATTCATTGATTGAAATAACAAACAATGAAATATTGTTGGAAGACCTTTTGCTTGAAGCGGATAGTAGGATACATACAACTAATCCTCATGAAGCCGAAGGACTTTCTAAAGAAGATTATGATGAACTCATTTCATTGGTCAATGAACCTCCTGAAAAAGATACCATTTCTTACGATGAACTTAAATCTTCGCTAAGCAGATGGGTTATAAAATAATCTTCAAGAAGCGTTTTCGCAACAAGCTTCAGGTTCTAAAATGCTTACTTTCCTTTTGCCCATTTATCTATCATTTTATAGGCATGTTTTTTACCAGCAGCAAGCGTAAGTTTTTTTGCAGGGTTTGTTTTTTTTGCAGCCAGCAATTGCAGTTTGTCAAATTCTCCCTGCTCAATTACAACAAATTTTTTTTTATCCAGCGTAAGCGTTTCCATGAATGATTGTTTATACTTTCAAATTTACAGTAAAATACTTCGGGGAGAACATTTTTTTGAACAAAAAATACTGGTAAAAGTGTTGTAATTGGTACTGATAATAATACCTGATTTATTACAGTGTTTCCAATAGTAATCATTCGTGGATTAGTAACGATGGGCAACAGGATGGAGTACTGCACCTGTAGTATTTACAAGTGAAAACTGAATAAGGTGAGTGTGAAAAAGCCAATCCAGTATGCAGCTTCGCATTTTGTATTCCCGAAAAATATTTATCTTTAATAACATGAAAGCATTTCATATATACATTTCTGTCAATCCGGAAATTTGTTTTAGTAAACCTTGCATCAAGCGAACCCGAATTTCTGTAGCTGATTTTTTGCAATGGTTAGCTTCCGGAATGACCAATGCCGAGATATTGGAAGATTTTCCGCAATTGCAAAATGAACATATTCTGGCCGCCCTCGCTTTTACCGCTAACAGAGAATCTATTATTAAAATTATAGCTGCCTGATATGAAATTGTTATTGGATGCGAATGTTTTGGTGGGGGGAAACTGAAAAAGTAATAAATTAATAAATAATTTGTCATGGAAAATTTAACTGAAAATAAAAAACCATTATCCAGCCTGCAATTGGAACTGCTGAAAAGCCTTAATTATATGGCTACAGAAAAGCAGTTAAAGGAAATACGATCGTTGCTTCGTTTTTATTTTGCCGGTCAGTTAGATGCTTCGATTGAAAAGGCAGAATCTGATAACTATTATACTGCTGCAATCTATGAAAACTGGCTGACATCAAATAATAAAACCGAAGGAAATATTATGAGTGCATGAAAATTGTAATTGATACCAATTGCCTTATCAGTTGTATTGGAAAAAGATCTCCTTACCGGAATGTATTTGATGCTTTTTTGGAAAATAAAGTCACCTTCTGCGCTAACCATGAAATCATCCTGGAATACGAAGAAATTTTTATCAAATTTTGGGGTGAGGAAGTAACTAATAATTTATTGGGACTGTTTGAAGCAAGTGACAATTTTGAGCAGGTCCAGGTATTTTACAGTTTCAAACTGGTAGAGAAAGACAAGGACGACAACAAGTTTGTTGATACATATATTTCAGCAGGAGCTATGTATCTGGTTTCAAATGATAGCGCAATTTTAAACCTGCGAAGTATAAATTTCCCTCCTTTGGAAATATTAACTTTGCAGGAATTTAGCAAGAAGTTAAGATAGAGATTGTTTAAGTTAAATTAGTTTCCTTAAGTCATTATATAAAGCGGCGATATAGTTTTTGTATATCTACCAATTAGCTTTAACCTTACCCGCTCCTTCTTGTTATTTTTTGGTCAGATTTCTATTCAATATTCTTTCGGCTCCATCTTCGTATACCTCACCCGAAGTACACGGATTATATTTTTTGAAAACCTAAAAATAATTCTGTATTGATGTTTTTCAAATGCACGGAAACTGCCATCATTTTCTGTTTTGTATTTGTCTGGCCCGTAAAATTCCGGGTTGTTAGTTGCCTTATTTAGTGAGGTTACAATATCTTCATCTACTTGAAGTGCATTTTGTGGAGAATCCCGACAGATCTATTTATAGGCAGCCTTTAATTGTTTTTGCGAACGTTTTGTCCAAACTATTTGGAGCTGTTTATTTACCATTGTTTTATCTGCTTAAGCATTTCTTCCTGCGAAATAAAAGCGCCATCTTCAAACTCCGCTTCCGCTTCGTCTAACTCTTTATTGTATTGCTCAATGGTGACATTTTCGCTTTTACCTATTTCCTCTTCAAAAATGGTATAAATGGCTTGTATTTTCTTCTCTTCAATTTTATCAATAAACTCATGCAATTTCTGGCGAATGGTATTTACAGTCATTATGTTTCTATTTATAAAACAAATTTACTTTTTTTTTCATGTTTTTGCGGCGTGTTTTCGCTTGTATGTATTAAATGTTGGATAATTTGTTCATTAAGTAGATCGCTTCCTCCTTGAAAAATGTTCCCAATAGCTGAAAAAGTACAAGAGGGCGACGCAACAATGCCCCACATGGCTGCTGCTTAGCCCGGACCAAAATGCATTTCTGCTTTAAACATGTATCATATTGGAATTAATCAAAATACTCCTGTGTAAAAACTGTGGATATCGGTGAATAACTGTGTAAACATTCGGCTTCACTTCTTAAAGCATTCGTCTATATTTGCCGTCCTACTAAACTATAGAAACGTGCGTTTAAAGAGTCTTGAAATTAAAGGATTTAAAAGTTTTGCTGATAAAACCGTACTCCATTTTGACGAGGGAATTACCGGGGTTATCGGGCCCAACGGCTGTGGCAAAAGCAATATTATTGATAGCATTCGCTGGGTAATTGGTGAGCATAAAATCAGCAATTTACGAAGTGAAAACCTGGAGAGCCTGGTGTTCAATGGTAGCAAAAGCCGCTCTGCCAGCGGATTGGCGGAAGTGAGCCTCACTTTTGAAAATACCAAAAATTTACTGCCCACAGAATTTAATATGGTTACCGTAACCCGTAAATATTACAAAAACGGGGAGAGCGAATACCGCCTGAATGATGTGGCTTGTCGCCTGAAGGATATTCATAATTTGTTTATGGATACCGGGGTAAGTACCGACAGTTATGCCATTATTGAACTGGGCATGGTGGACGATATTATCAAGGATAAAGAGAATAGTCGCCGAAAAATGCTGGAACAGGCAGCGGGGATAACTATTTATAAAACCCGTAAAAAGGAAGCCAAATTAAAGCTGGATGCTACCGAACAGGATCTCGCCCGTATTGAAGATTTACTGTTTGAGATCAATAACCAACTGAAAAGTTTGGAGAGCCAGGCCAAAAAGGCGGAGAAATACTTTGAGATTAAGAAGGAATATAAAGAAGTGAGCATTGAGCTGGCGAAAGCGGCGCTGGAAGGTTTTAACATTACCTACCGTGACCTTAACCAGCAGCAACAGATTGAAGTAGATAAACGCATTGAAATAGAAACGGCCATTGCGTTAGAAGATGCGGCGTTGGAACAGGAGAAGCTGGGATTTATCACACAGGAAAAGGCCTTGCAGGATATGCAGCATTCCTTCAATGACATGTTGGGGGCGGTTCGCAGCAAGGAAAGTGAAAAGAGTTTGGCGGCCCAGCGGTTACAATATTTAAAAGAAAGAGAAAGCAGCCTGAACGACTTTTTACAAAAGGCCGGTGGCCAATTGAAAGGGTTGGATGAGAGCATACAGTTTACTAGTCTACAAATAACTGAAGATGAAGTAAAGCTGGAAGAACTGGAAGGCAGGCTGGATGAATTAAAGCATTCGGTGGAAGATAAGCGCCGGGTGTTTGATGAAAAACGCAGTAGCATTGATGCATTGCGCAGAGAGAACCAGGCCATCCAGCGCAACCAGTTTGATGCCGAAAAGAAAGTAGCGGTTGCGGATACCAGCATTCAGAATTTGCAAAGAACGATTGTACAAATACAGGACGAGAAAGCCCAGCGCCAGGCCCAGTTGCAACAACTGGAAGCCGAACGCAAAGTAAAGGCCGACGAACTGGATCAAAGGAAAATAGACTTGCAGCAATTACAGGATCACCACGAATTTACCAAAGAACAAATATTACAGACACAAGGCGTACTGGAAACTTTGCGTGCAGCGTTGGCTGAAGAAAGTCGCAAGTTTGATAGCAAGAAGAACGAGTATGCCTTGCTGAAAAGTCTGGTAGATTCCATGGAAGGCTATCCTGAAAGTGTGAAATTTTTACATAAGAATCCAAACTGGAATCATGAAGCGCCTTTGCTGAGCGATATCATTTATGTGCAGCCGGAATACAGAGCGGCAGTTGAAAATGTATTGGAACCTTACCTGAACTATTACGTAGTAAATAATTTGGAAGAAGGCCTCAAGGCGATTCATTTATTGGATGATAATAAAAAAGGAAAAGCAAACTTCTTTTTACAGGATAAGTTTACAGGGTTTGAAGAAAGTCACCAGCCTGGCGGAACCATACCCGCTTTAAGTGTGGTAGAGATTGATGGCAAATACGCTCATCTTGCCAAACACTTATTGGGCAACGTTTTTATAGCAGAAAATGAAGATGCGTTGGCCAACAGCAACGGAGCTGTGGTGTTGGAAAAGACCGGTAAATATGTAAAAGGAAAGTACTCTATAACAGGTGGTAGCGTTGGACTTTTTGAAGGAAAGAAAATTGGTCGTGCCAAGAATTTGGAGAAGCTGGTAGAAGAGATTACTACACAGGAAATTGTGGTAAATGGCTTAAAAGCGAATATCCAGGAAAAGCACAATGAAGTGATTGCCTTTAATGAACAGTTGAAGGAAAATGCCATCAAGCAAACACAGCAGGATATCAATAATTTGACCAACCATGTGTTTAGTTTACAAAATAAAATAGAGAACCTGCATCACCTGGAAGAAACCAGTACCAGCAGAATTGAGGATTTGCAGGAGCAGTTGGAGAACAATCATGATGCCATTGCAAGCACACGGGAAGAGCTGGATAAACTGAATACCCAACTGGAAGAGTTGACCGATAAAACGCAGGTGGTTGAACAGGATTATGCATCTTCTGAACAGGAGTACAATTTTGCTACGGCTACCTACAATGACGGCAACCTGCAGTTTACAAGACAGCAAAGTAAAGTGGTTTCGTTGAAGCAGGAGTTTGAGTTTAAGAGCAGGCAGTTGAACGATTTAAAGGTTCAGGTAGAAAGCAGTACCATTCAATTAACAGAAGCATCCAACAGCATAGCAGAAACCGCTACTACATTGGCTGAACTGGAATTGCTGGTAATTACGATGTTGCAAAATAAAGACCTGGAGGAGAAGAAACTGAATGAAGCTGACCAGGCTTATTACAACTTACGGAATGCCCTATCCGCTAAAGAAAGTGAGCTTCGCTTAAAACAGAAATCAAAAGAAACCATTGATCATTTACTGAATGAAATAAAGGATAAATTAACCGAACTAAAACTGCAACTGGCAGGCATGAAGGAAAGATTGCAGGTAGAATTCAGGATTGATTTGGATACCATTATTGATGAGGCCCGTACGGGGAACGTGCCGCTGGAAGATCTGCAGGAAAAGAACGACCGGATGCGCAAGCGTCTGGAAAATATCGGCGAGATCAATCCTACAGCCATTGAAGCTTATACCGAAATGAAGAAGCGCTATGAGTTTATCATGGAGCAAAAGAACGATCTGGTAACGGCAAAGGATAG